>JBKJRV010000314.1:0-5021 GCA_046593115.1 Gemmatimonadaceae bacterium | reverse complement strand
GCCTGTTGAGCAGGCACGTTCTTCAGAAACGCCGGCGTTTCGTTCTTCGCCTGTACCGACTCCGACAGGTTCTCGATGCCCAACGCGCCTATATCGCTCGAGTTCACTTGACGCGATGAGCGAAGCGGCGCGCCCGGAACGCGTGGCGACGGCGGATCCGATCGAGGGACGGGCCGGGGGTCGGCAGCGCCTTCGACCGCATTGTTCGAAGGTGGTACCGGGCGATCCGCCGGGGTCGCAGCGCTCGTCCCGGGCGCAACGCCAACCCCGGACGTTGGAGCCGCTCCAGATCCATCCACAGCCGGCCTGCTCGCCGCACTGGTGGACTGACTCGGCGCGCGCGTGGAATCGCGCCCAGACGAACCGCCCGGGTCGACAACCCCCAGATCGGGCTGCGATGCGTCCGGCTTGCGATCCTTTTTCCCCGCCTTGGCACCGGTGGCATCCGTGACCGCCCCTCCCTCCATGGACTTGAGGAACGCGAGATCGTCAAACCCCGAGCGCCGCGGAGGGCTGCCCGACCCTGCCGACGACGACGCCGCCGTCGCACTGGACCCGGTCGTTGGCTGGGGACGAGGCGTGCTCGCTGCCGACGGCGACGTGACCGGGTTAGTGGACGGACCGGACGCGGCGACCGGACTTGCCGGGGGCGGCGATGCCGCTGCATCGAGCGCACCAGTCGGCGTTGCCGACGATCCGCCCTCGGCCGACGCAGGGCGCGGCGCACCGCCAATGCCCGCCAGAATCCGCTGGATACTGTCCAGCTCCGCATCGACGCGGCCGCGCTCGGCAGAGAGCGTCCCGATGCGTTCTTCGCTCGTGCCGCCCAGTTGCTTCCACTGCTCCGGCGTGTACTCGCCGACAAGGTTGCGCAACTCCGCTTCGGCGTGCTCCTCACGCAGTATCGCTTCCTGCGCATTCAGCTCGTCGCTCTGCGTCTTGAGCGTGGCGCGCTGCGACTCCAGCTCCACGCTTCGAGCGCCCAGCTCCGCCATCACCCCTTCGAGCCGCGTCGTGTAATCGGCGTGCACGCGGTCGTAGACCTTGGGAGGCGTGCTTCCCTTCTTCGCCTCCAGCGCGGCGATCCACCCCTCATACTTCTGCCGCTCGGCGACCAGCGGTCCGAGCACGTCGGGCGACGGCCTGTTAGTGCGCTTCACGAAACGCCTCCGCGTCGAGAATCCCGTCCGGGGATGAGACACCCGGGATACGGCCCACCGATGCCGGCGGCATCGCGTGAGGAGACCAGCGCCTGCACATCGTTGGACGACAGTGTATTGACACGGCCGAGCAGCCGCGCGGTGAGCATGATGCGCGCGGTGTGTTCGAGACTCTCCATGCGCTGATGCGCGACCGTCAGCGACGACCCGGCGGTCATCGCACCATGATTGGCCATCAGGAAGGCGTCGTGCGAAGGAATGAAGGGATCGAACTGATCGGCCAGCGCTGACGTGCCTGGCGTGGCATACGGGACAAGCGGAACCCATCCCACCTGAAAGATAACTTCAGGGAGCACACATTCCGTAAATCCTTCCCCTGCGACCGCGAAGCCGGTGGCTACGGGCGGGTGGGCATGCACCACCGCCTCCACATCGGGCCGGCGCTGGTAGATGCGCAAGTGAACGGCAACTTCGGAAGACGCGCGCCGTCCTCCGCGGATTCTCTTCCCTTCGAGCGTAATCTCCACGAGGTCATCGATGCCGACATCGACTTTCGACATGCCGGCCGGCGTGACCAGCACCCGGTCCGGACCGAGGCGGACGGAGACGTTGCCGTCGGGGCCCGCAATGAGACCTCGCTCGTACAGTCGCTGGCACACCTGGATGATATTCCGCTTGGCGGACATCAGGCTGCTCACGTCTCGACCGCAGTGCCATCGTGAATGACCCGGCCTCCGACGATGGTGTAGCGCGCCATGCCGGTAAGTGCGCGCCCCGCGTACGGGGTGTTGCGTCCCTTCGACAGAAAGCGCTCCGGATTCACGGTCCACCGGCGCCCCGCGTCGAACACGGTCACATCCGCGATGGAGCCCGAACGCAGCGTGCCGCCGGGCAAGCCGAAAATGCGGGCCGGGCTCACCGACATGCGATCCACGAGCGTGCTGATGTCCAGCATTCCCGATGCCAGCAAGGTCGTCGTGACGACGCCGAGCGCCGTCTCCAGGCCGACGATGCCGTTCGGAGCATCGGCAAATTCCCGTTCCTTCTCGTCGTAGTGATGCGGCGCGTGGTCTGTGGCGATGAGATCGATGGTGCCGTCAACGACTGCGTCCTGGAGTGCCTCGACATCCGCGAGCGTGCGCAGCGGCGGGCTCATTTTCGCGTTGGTATTGTAGTGCTCAACGGCGTCTTCGGTGAGTGAGAGGTGATGCGGACACACCTCCGCGGTCACGTTGATGCCGCGATCCTTTCCCCAGCGAATGAGCTCGACGGAGCCGCGCGTGCTCATGTGCGCCAGGTGGACGTGACCGCCCGTGAGCCTCGCGAGCAGAATATCGCGGATGACCATGATCTCCTCAGCCTCCGCGGGCAGCCCCTTCAGTCCCATCCGTGATCCCACCAACCCTTCGTGCATCGCCCAGCCTTTCGCGAGGGTCGGCTCTTCGCAGTGATCGATGACTGGCACGTTGAAGGTGCGCGCATACTCGAGTGCGGTGCGCATGATGTGGGCGCTGGCCACCGGACGGCCGTCGTCGCTCACCGCGACCGCGCCGGCTGCTATCATTTCGCCGAATTCCGCGAGCGCCTCACCGCGCTGCCCCACGGTCACCGCACCGATCGGGTATACCCGGGCCGCCGACGCACGCTGCGCCTGCCGGGCGATGAAACCGACCGCGGCCTGATTGTCCGTGACGGGATCGGTGTTCGGCATTGCGCAGACGGCCGTAAAGCCGCCCGCGGCCGCGGCGCGGGCGCCGGTAGCGACGGTCTCGACGTCCTCGCGACCTGGCTCACGCAGGTGGCAGTGCACGTCGATGAATCCGGGGCAGACCATCGCGCCCGAACAATCCAGCTCGATGGCGCCGTCAGGAGCGCCGAGTCGTCCGCCCGCATCCGCGATCTGCCCATCCCGGAGGAGCACGTCGCCAACTTCGTCGCGACCGGTGGACGGATCCACGATGCGTCCACCCCGAAGCAGCAGTGGTTTCATCGGTGGCTGCGGGCGGAGTCCTGAGGGCGCACGCGCTTGCTTTGCAGCGGCCGGTTGCCCGACGCCTCGTCTCGACCCTTGGCCGCTTCCGCGAGCTCGGGCTTGCCGCCGGAGAGCAGGTAGAGCACGGCCATGCGAATCGCGACGCCGTTCGTCACCTGGTCGAGGATAACGCTGTGGGGACCGTCCGCCACGTCGGAATCGATCTCGACACCGCGATTCATCGGTCCCGGATGGAGAATCAACAGGTCGCGACCCGCGCGGTCGAGTCGCTCGCGCGTGACGCCGAAGACGCGATTGTACTCGCGAAGGGACGGGATGTAACCGCCGCTCATGCGCTCGAGCTGCAGCCGGAGAATGTTGAGGGCATCAGCCCATTCAATGGCTTCCTCGATGCGCTCGAAGACGGTCACCCCAAACGCCTCTATGGAATTCGGCAGGAGACTGCGCGGGCCGCACACCGCCACTTCCGCCCCCATTTTCTGGAGCCCCCAGATGTTCGATCGCGCCACGCGGGAGTGCAGGACGTCACCGCAGATGCACACCTTCGTGCCCTCCAGTGTGCCAAAGTGGTCGCGAATGGTGAGCAGATCGAGCAATCCCTGGGTGGGGTGCTCGTGTGTTCCGTCGCCCGCATTGATCACATTCGACTCGATGCGCTCCGCGAGAAAGTGCGCGGCACCGGACGCGCCGTGCCGGATGACCACCATGTCGATGCGCATGGCTTCAAGGTTCCGGGCGGTGTCCACGAGCGTTTCGCCCTTTGAGACGCTCGATCCACTGGCCGCGATGTTGACCGTGTCGGCAGAGAGACGCTTTTCCGCGAACTCGAATGAGATCCGCGTCCGCGTGGAGGCCTCGAAGAAGAGGTTGACGATGGTAGAACCCCGCAGCGCCGGCACTTTCTTGATCGCCCGCTCGCTGACTTCCTTGAACGGCTCGGCAGTATCGAGAATCAGTCGGATCTGCTCGCCGGTCAGCGGTTCCAGCGCCAGCAGGTCCTTGCCGAGCGCGCTGGTCACGTTCCGTCCGGCGGGCCGACGATGATCACGCTGTCACGTCCGTCGAGCTCGTCCACCTGCACGTCCACACGGTCCTGCGCAGCTACGTCAATCTTCTTGCCGACGACGTCAGGGTGGATGGGGAGCTCGCGACCGCCGCGGTCCACGAGCACGGCAAGCGCGATGCGAGAGGGCCGGCCGAAGTCAGCCAGCTCGTCGAGTGCCGCGCGCACCGTGCGTCCGGTGTACAGGACATCGTCCACTATGACGACGCGCTTGCCATCGAGGTTCCACGGCAGGTTGGTGGGACCCACCACCGGGCGGGGCCCGACGGTCTGGAGGTCGTCGCGATAGAGCGTGATATCGAGCGCGCCCTGAGGAAGCGCGATGCCTTCACGCTCATTGATGATGGCCACGATGCGGCTGGCGAGCTGGACGCCCCGTCGCTGAATACCGACGATGATGAGGTCGTCGGTGCCGTCATTGAGCTCGGTAATCTCTTCCGCCATGCGCTTCAGCGTTCGGCTGAACGCGCGCGCATCGAGCACTGTTGTCTGTGAGGTTGTCATGCGCGAGCTAATATGCCGCGCTGCACTCGCAAAATGAAGGCATTCCGCAACTCGACGGCGTCACCCCGTCGGGGAGACGGACGGCGTCGGATCGAGGCCAGGCCCCGCGCGAGAGCGCTGAATCGGGCCGCACAGCGAGCGGATGGGGTGGGATTCGAACCCACGGTACGCTTTCACGTACACACACTTTCCAGGCGTGCGCCTTAAACCACTCGGCCACCGATACAACTCACTGCGCTCGTCGTTCCTGCAATGGCCAAGCGCGCTGACGACGGAGTGACTCGCCGACCCAGCGCGCTGA
>JBKJRV010000302.1:0-2660 GCA_046593115.1 Gemmatimonadaceae bacterium | reverse complement strand
CGCGATGTCGTTGGTCGAATGCCCGCGGAGCGTGAATGACAATGTTGGTGTCCTGGGCTTGTCGGGCGTCGGACCGTACAGCGTAACGCCTTCGATCGCCGAGAGGCCCGTCCATAACTTTCCGAGAAGTCCGAGGCCATGGCGGTGGTGTAACTCATACGAGGAGATCAGCCGCTCACGCAGTGACTTTCCGTGACCGAGCGACGCTATAAACTCCACCGCGGCGGCGGCGCCGACGATCCCCTCGTGATTCTGGGTACCGGTCTCGACTCGCTCCGGCGATTCGCCTGGTGCGGGATCGAGCTTCGGAAAGTCGAGCGACTCGATGCGCTTCTTCTTCCCGTAGAGAATACCGATGTGGGGACCGTAAAACTTGTACGCTGAACAGGCGAGAAAATCACAGTCCCACGCTTTCACATCGACAAGGTTGTGCGGCGCGAAGTGAACGGCGTCGATGAAGACCTCGGCCCCGACCTTATGCGCCAGTCTGGTGAGTTCCGGTGGTGTAATCGTCCCGAGGGCATTCGACGCGATGCCGAGGGCGAGGAGCTTGGTGCGAGAGGTCAGTTTGGCGGCAAGGTCCTCGACGTCGAGCTGACCTGTCCGGGGGTCGAAGCGCACCGACTTGATGACAATCCCGCGCTCCTTCTCGATCGCCTGCCAGGGCGCGACGTTCCCATGATGGTCGAGTTCCGTGATGACCACCTCATCGCCCGCCTTCCACTCCCGGCCGAGCGCGCGCGCAAGGTGGAAGGTGAGGGTGGTCATGTTGGCGCCAAACGCGACCTCGTCCGCATCGGCATTCAGGAACGTCGCGATCGTCTGGCGTGAGGCCGCGATCAGGGCGTCGGTCTCTTCGCTGGTCGGGTAGAGCCAGTGCGTATTGGCGTTGTGATGATAGAGGTACTGCGTCATCGCCTCGGCGACGCGCCGCGGAACCTGCGTTCCACCGGGCCCGTCGAAGTAGGCGACGGGATAACCATTATGCATGCGTTCGAGCGCCGGGAACTGCGAACGAGCCCCCTTCACGGGATCGTCGGTCGGGCTACTCGGCTTGTTCGGCGTCGCGCTCATGAGATCTCCACTCCGGCCCATTGTTCAATCAGTCGTACCGCTTCCACATGGTCAGCGACCTCGCCCAGCTCGCCGCGCGCAAGAGTGAACAGGTCAGCAGTCAATTGAGTCACAGGGGCCGGCACCTTATGATCGCGCGCGACTTGCGCCGCGATACCGATGTCCTTCTCGAGCAGCGCCAAGCGGAAGGTCCGCGGGAACGCGCGGGTCAGCACGCGGTCGGGGAAGAGATTCATGGAGGCGTTCGACCGGCCGCTCGATGTGTTGATGACATCCAGCGCCACCTTGGGATCGACGCCGGCTTTCGCCAGCGTCGCCAGACCTTCGGCGGTCGACCAGACGTGAATCGCCAGCATCGCGTTGTTCACCGCTTTGAGCGCGTCACCAGCGCCGACGGCACCGCAGTGAACGATCTTCTCTCCAAACGATTTGAAGACGGGCTCCATGCGCTCGAACACGGCTGCGTCGCCGCCGACCATCACCGTCAGCGTGCCCTTGTCCGCGCCCGCGGTTCCGCCGCTGACAGGGGCGTCCACGAAGTCGATCCCGAGCTCGGCCAGCCGGGACGCAATCCGTTTCGACGTCGCTGGATCGCCTGACGTGCAATCGACGAGTGTCGTCCCCTTTTTCATTCCGGCGATAAGGCCGTCGGGCCCGTCGAGCACGGATTCGACGTCGCGGGAGAGGGGGAAACAAGTGATGACGACGTCAGCGTCCTTCGCCGCTTCAGCCGGCGATTGGGCGACGCGGACCTTGTGTTCGGCAGCGAATGCCGCGGCCCTGTCCGGAGTGCGATTCCAGACGACGAGGTTCGGGAAAGCCAGGGCCACACGCGCGGCCATCGGGCGGCCAATCGCGCCGAGCCCAAGAAAGGCGGGATTCATTGGTCAAAGCTACCGCGACCGGCTCGCCACTGGTTAGTGTGCTCAGGTGAGAACGATCCTCGACATCGAAGGCATGAGCTGCGTGCAATGCGTGCGCGCCGTCGTCACCGGCTTAGGCGGTGTGCCGGGCATCACGGGCGCCGATGTCAAGATCGGCCAGGCGGTGGTGGACCATGGACCGCGCGTCTCCCTGGCGCGCCTGCGTGAAGCCGTGGAGTTGGCCGGCTACAAGGTGCGCGAATCGACCGAAGAACGGCGTCGGTTGCCGGTGCTTTAGGGTGGGTTGGTAGGTTGGTGGGTTAGTGGGTTGCTGGGTTCGTGGAGTGTGAAAATGAAAACGCGGCGCCCGCATCAAGCCGGGGCCGCGTTTCCTATTCTACCAAACCCACCAACCCACTAACCCACTATTTCGAGAACCAGTACGAGCCCTTGATCAGAAACACGTTGTTCGGGTGCGCTTTTAATAGCTCGCCCAGCCCCTTCGGCGCCGTGCGTGCCGCGGGCCCGCCGGCACTGGCGGTGCGTTCCTGCGCCCACACGACGTAGACCGTCGATCCTGGACGATACTCCCAGCGAAGCACCGTATTTGAGCGGTACTGCTTGAAGTCGAAGGCGCCCGGGTCGCTGCCGTTGTATGCCGAATACCGACTGTTCCAGTCGGTCGCGCGCGCATCGGCGATCTGTAGCCAGTTGGTGTAGTTC
>JBKJRV010000266.1:0-6482 GCA_046593115.1 Gemmatimonadaceae bacterium | reverse complement strand
GTCAAAAATGACGAAATCGTTCCCCGAACCGGTCATCTTATAGAAGGTACGGCCGTCAACGGACCCTTCCGAGCTCCGAGCTGCGACCGTCGGATGATGAGTTCGCTCCCCAGCGCCCTCCATTACAGCCGTCCGGTCATGGACCACCAGCGGAGCCGCCAAACCATGAGCACCGCCTCCCGAACGATGTGACCGGCCATCTTGCTCTCCCCCTCCGTCCGGTCCACGAAGACGATGGGCATCTCAACGAGACGAAATCCCTTCCGCCATGCCCTGAAGCTCATCTCGATCTGAAAGCCGTAACCGTTTGAGCGGACATCGTTTAGATCGATGCCTTCGAGTACCTTGCGACGGAAGCACTTGAATCCGCCCGTGGCGTCCCAGAGTGGCAGCCCCGTCACCATCCGCGCGTAGACGTTCGCGAAGTAGCTGAGGAGGAGCCGAGCGATAGGCCAGTTGACCACGGTCACCTTGCCGTCGCGATACCGAGAGCCCAGCACCAGGTCAGCATCCTCAATCGCCTTCAGGAACTCCGGCAGGTGCGCGGGATCGTGGGAGAAGTCGGCGTCCATCTCGAAGATGTACGCAAAGTCGCGCTCGAGTGCCCACGCAAACCCGGCTCGATACGCGGTGCCCAGTCCCCGCTTTGCCGGGCGATGCAGAATATTGACCCGGGCGTTCGTCGCCCGGATGCCGTCGACGACAGCACCGGTACCGTCGGGCGACCCGTCGTCCACCACGAGGATCTCGAGCCGGTCATCCTTCGCCAGCACCTGCTCGATCAGACGGGCAATGTTCTCGCGCTCGTTGTAGGTGGGGATGATGACGAGCGCCCGCTCCCCTGCCACCATTGCCGCACTCGGAGACCGATCAGGCGGCAACGGATGCCCTCCCTGCCCGGCGATCGCTCACGAAACCGGCCGTGGCCCACCCGATGGCCAACAGGATGGCGAGCAGGGTAATCATCTTCCCCGTCCGATACGGCTCACTGTCGAATCGCAGCTCGATCTTCGTCGCCCCGGTGGGCAGGGGCACGCCGATGAGCGTGAAGTCGGCTCGGCCAACGACGACAGGACGTCCATCCACCGTTGCCTTCCAGCCGGGATAGTAGTTCTCGGAGACGACGAGCGCCGAGCCCGCGGGTGCCGGCGCGCTCAGCACGACATCGATAGCGCCCGGATCGAAACGCGGAACGCGCGCGGAGATCGGTGACGGAGGCGGAATCGCGGTGATGTTCTGGCTCGTGACCCTCGCGCCCGTGTCGAAAAGCGCCACCGTTCTCGGGTCGAATCGCTGGTCGAGGACCGTTGGCAGGACCTGCTCATCCGGCGCCTTGACGATCGCCGTCGCCACCCATGCGGGCGGATTGTCCACCGGATAGCGATACAGGTTCACGGTGGTACCGGCAGCGGTCTTCACCGGACCGACGACCTTCTGCAATTCATTGATCTCGCCATTCGCGAGGATATACCGCACGTTGTACAGCCGCGCGAACTGCTGGCTCGCGGTGCCCTGATACCCTTCGGACCGGCCTCCGATCTGCGTGAATCGCCCGAGCTCGTTCCCGTGATACCCCTGCACGATACGAATACCGTGTGCCATGTAGCCGTCACCAAGCAACATCGGCTCGTGCGGTGCGAAATCGTTTGACCGCGGAATCGTAAGCACGCGACCCGGTACGGAATCACGCTTGATGTACTCCACCGTCGGGTCGCTTGCGAAGCTGACCGATGCGGCCGGCATGAACATCCAGTACTGGCGCAGCACGCTCCAGAGGTCCACGAAAACGATGAGGGCGAGCACCGGTGCGATCCACTGCGTCCTGATGCGCCCTCGAAGCGCCGCCAACGCAACGCCGAGCGTCGCCAGCGCGAACAGCAACGTGCGCACCCCGTCCACGCGCGTTGCGTTCGGGTCGCCGAGCGCTTCGTATCGCTCCGGGCCCACCATGGTGGACGCCATGTTGCCGAAAGCTCCACTAATGGCCAGCAGCGAGATGAATGTCGCAACGCCTGCGAGAATCACCAGGCGGCGCACCGTCACTTCGCGAAGACGGATGCGCTCGATGCCTTCCGCGGCCAGCATCGCCAACGTGAAGGACACGAGAAACAACATCGTGCTCGGCGCCCTGAAAAATTTCGTCCCCGGCACGATTGCGTAAATGAGCCGGTAGAACGGAGTCGAGCCGCCGAGTGCCCAGAGCAGGCTGATGACGAACGCGCCGAGCCAGAAGAACGTCCAACGCCGGCGTCGGAACCCGGATGAGCGACTCACTGCAAGACCCACGAGCATCAATGCCGCTGCCCCGATGTATTCGCTGTGCAGATGGATTCCGTTCCGCCCCCAGTACTTCTGCAGAATGCCGGAGAAGGCCGGGAGGTAGAAGTTGATCATCTCCTCCATCGGGAGCGAATAGGATGTGGCTGTCTCCCATCCGCCCACGCCCGACGCACGCGGCGACCAGGGCACGTACTCCATCACGGGCAGATACTGAATCGCACCCATGAGCATGCCAAGCACCACGGCACCGAACGCCAGTCCAAGCCGGCGCAGCGCCACTGGACGCGCGGGACTCTCGGCTCCCATGCCGAAGGCAAGCAACAAAGCAAACGCCCCGGATCCCAGCAGCGAGTACTGCAGCAGCTGCGGATGCGGGCTGAGCACGGACAGGCCAACGACGATCGCGAGCAGCCCGAATGCCCCTGCCCTGCCATCGCGCATCCCGCGCAGGAGGAGCCAGCACAACAGCGGGAACATCGCGCTGACGTACATCTTCCCGTCGTGACCGGGCGAAACCTGGCCCGCGAGATTACCGCCAAACGCGTAGATAAGCCCGCCGACCAGGCTCGCGCCGAAGGAAAAGCCCCAGGCGCGCAGAAATCCGTAAGTGAAACACGCCGCGAGGATCACATGAATAATCAGCGACCACGTCATCCCGGCGTCGGTACCGAGCAGCAGGCGCAGGAGAAACGTCGGATAGAAAATGTCACCGTGCATCGCGGCGACGAACGGCATGCCTCCGAACAGGTATGGATTCCAGAGGGGAATGGCTCCGGAGTTTCGCAGCATCTCCGCACCGAAGTTCCGGAAGGCGAAGCCCGCGATGTACTGATCGCTGTTTGGATTGACGAGGAAGCGTCCGGCGAGCGCGGGGTACGCGAACACCATCGTGCACAGGATGTAGGTCGCGATCGCCCGCGCCCATGCGAACCGGGGTGCGACGGGAAGAATCACGGCGGGCATGCTATCGATCTGCCGGGCCATCGGATCCGTGGGTGGAGTGGGCGCGGTACCTGCCCGCGGCGAGGAAGAGCAGGCCTGGTATGATCTCGAGCACCGTGAGCCACAAGCGCGACGTCACCGCAATGAGGCCCGCCTGAGGAACGGTCGCGAGTCCGAGAAGGGGCAACATCGACGACATAATGAGCTCGCGAACCCCGATGCCCGCGGGCGCAAAGAGCGCGAGAAAACCCGCCAGGTACGACGCGGTGAAAACTGCGATGTAGGACGCAGGCGCGCCAGCGGCCGTGCCCAGGATCCCCATCACGAACACGTGAAAGGCGGCGCCATACATGATCCACGAAAGCGACGTGCCAGCGGCAGCGATCCAGATGGCGCGCGACGGGAGCCGCGGCGCCTGCACTTCGCGTCCCGTGAGACTCCCCGCCACCCGGGCAAGCGATGGCAGCATGGCCGGCGCGATGAACATGCCGATGATGAAGAGCACGACACAGACCGCGGCGACCGTTCCCGCATGAGGAATCGTCGCTGAGAGCGCGCCCGAGCCGGTCGCCAGCATGACGCCGAAGCCCCCAATGATGTAGAGCAGGTAGGACAGCACCGACGAACCGGTGGCGATGAGCGGCGAGACACCGGCCCGTTGCGCCATCGCCCCCATGGCGGTAAGACCCCAGATTTTTCCGGGGATGTACTTCCCGAAGCTGGCAATGAACCAGATGCGGGCCGCCTCCATATACCCGATCTCGGCGCCCCACGCACGCATGATGGTGCGCCACATCTCGATGAGGAGTGCATAGGTCGCGAGCACCATGAGACACGACAGGGCGATGGGCGTCCACCGCGGGTTCAGCGCCAGGGTTTGCTGGTCAACGTCACGCCACTGGCCGGCCAGCGTGTGTGCCGCGAACCAGACCACCGCCGCGGCGAAGACCAGCTGCGCCGCGAGAAAGACCTTACGTCGTACCCGCGACAAGCGCGCTTCGGTAGACGTCGGCATACCGCTGGGCGGCGGATTCCGGCGCGAATGTCGAAAGGACATACATGCGGCCGGCTTCCGCGAGTGACGCCCCACGATCCGGGCGTGCCAGCAGCGCATCGAGAGCGGCGGCCAGCGCGCTCACGTCACCGGGTGGCACCAGGATGCCGGTTCGGTCGTGTTGCACCACGTCCACCAGGCCTCCTGAGTCATAGGCCACCACTGGTGTCCGGCACATCAGGGCTTCGACAGCCACGAGACCGAGTCCCTCGCCGGTGGACGGCACCACGAGCGCTGCCGCCGAGCGGTAGTGCGCAACGAGCTCGGGCTGAGGCAACGCACCGAGCCAACGAACCCGCCCGCTGATGCCAAGCGCGGTGGTCAGCTCCACCAGGTCCGTCCGTGCGGGCCCGTCCCCGATCACGTCGAGCGTGACATGGGTCTGCATGGCCCCGACGGCGCGCAGCAGGTCCGCGATTCCCTTCTGATCATTCAATCGCCCAATGAAGAGCAACTTGTCCGATGCACGCACACCGCCGGGGGTGAACAGATCCGTTGACACGGGCATCGGGGCGACGATCGGGCGCGTACTTGCCAGGCTGTGCACTTCCGATGCAAGCCAGTGCGACACCGTCGTCACCACCGCCGAGTGTTTGACGATGTGCCGGAACACGGTGCGTGCCGCCGGTACCGAGCGCGCGATCCGCACATCCGTCCCGTGCAGTGTGGTAACGAGCGGAATGTTCGACAGCCCACTCACCCACGTGCCGACCAGCCCGCCGGGAAACCACCAGTGCGCGTGGACGATATCCGGCTCGAAGCGCCGACGCGAACGGATCGCGCCTACGAAGTCCGCCCCGAGAAAGCTGATCATCGCCAGGCGAGCGCTCCACGACTGCTGAACGCGCTGCGCCATCTCGCCCGTGTAGGCGAGATTCTCCCACTGCCGGGGTGCGTAACGAAAACGCTCGACCGGGATCCCCTCGATCTCTTCACTGATCGAGAGATCATCTGCGTGCGGCGCGACCACCTGGACGGTGACATCCTGGTCACGGAGGGCGACGGCAAGGCGGAGCAGAAACGAGCCGGCGGCGTCCCCGCTGCTGCGCGGGAACGAGTGGGCGAGGAAGAGCACCTTCATGCAGGCATCAATCGCGGTTGGGGGATCCGACAGTGTGGGCGGCGCTGGTTTCCTCGAAGCGCCGGCGCAGCTCGCGCAGCTCCGCGCGCTGGACGGCGACCATCTCGCCCAGGAAGCCGCCGACAAATAACACGCTGCCGACGATGACGCACGTCTCGACGAGGTTCAGCAGCGGACGAAATCCGACGCCTCCGACCACGCGCCAGAGCACCGCGCCGATGCCCACGAACAGGCCCAGTGTGAAGAGCCCGGCACCGAGCAGCCCGAAGAGCAGCAGCGGCTTCCGGCCGAAGCGCAGCTCGAACCAGACGGACAGCATGTCGAGCACTCCGACGGGAATGCGTCCAAGTCCAAACTTGGACTTCCCTGCATGGCGAGGATACAGGGGAACGGGGATCTCGGTGACCGAGAAGCCTTCCGCGGCGGCGATCACGATCATGTACCGATGCCAGTCTGGCCGGACCGGCAGCACGTCCATGATCTCCCGGCGGTAGGCCTTCACGGAATTGAGATCACGGACCGGCACATGAAACAGCGACCGGCTCAGGCCGTTGTAAATGCCGGAGACGAACGCCTTCTCGTACTTTCCCTGCTTGTAGCCCGTGACCATGTCCGACTCGCCGTCGAGAACGGGTTGCGCGAGCCGGGGAATGTCTTCGGGCAGGAACTGAAGATCCGCGGGATAGAAGACCAGCACGCGGCCGCTCGCGGCCAGGTATCCGCTGCGCAGTGAATCGGCGATGCCGCGTTGCGAGCGATGCCGGATGGCGCGCAGAAAAGCGTACCGGCCCTGCAGCTGCCGCAGGAGATCCCAGGTGCCGTCGCTCGAACCGTCATCCACGACGATGACTTCGTAGCGCGCCGACTGTCCCGCAAAGGCCGCGGCCGCCTTCTCCATGAAGAGCGGGAGATTCTCGGCTTCATCCTTGGCGGGAACGAGCACGGAGACATCGACGGCCGGCTGCGGGCTGCGGCCCGCGGGCTGCGCCGGAAATGTGGAACTACCCTTCGTGGCCGGCGAGGTCACGACAGCCGTCCTTGCGAGAGCCCGCTGCTCGCAGTCCCCAGTCCGAAGTCGTCTTTCCTACTCGCGTCCGCAGTCCGCAGTCCGCGGTCGCGGTTCAT
>JBKJRV010000193.1:0-4548 GCA_046593115.1 Gemmatimonadaceae bacterium | reverse complement strand
CGATCCACTCGCACCCGGCTTGCGAACGGCGTATGCTCGCGGTGCGCTGCGGTCGGGCCGCTATGCCGATGCCGCCAGACAATCACGCGCGCTCTACATGATGGAGCCGACGCTGAGCACTCCGCGGCAGGTCGAAGCCATAGCGCTGTATTTATCAGGACGGAGCGCGGAGTGTGTGGAGCGCGAGCTCGGTGCGTTTGATCCCTTGAGGGCCCTCTGCCTGAATCAGGTAGGTCGGCGCGCCGAGGCGAACCAGCTCATCGATTCGCTGGTTCGTACGTTTGTAAACGACGTCTCGCACGGGTCGACAGCCGGTGCGCTGGCGGCGTATTACGCCTCAATCCCTAAGATCGATTCCACCGTCCTCTGGATGTCCCGTTCGAAGGGAACTCCGGTCGGGTTCGATCCCTCGCTTGTACAGACACCACTGTTCGACCGGGTGCGCGCGGATCCGCGGTTCCGGCGGGCCCTCGAGCAGCACCTGATCGCTGTCTCGACACGCATCGACGAGATGGCCGTCGAGGAGCGCGCACGACTGCGGTCGAAAAGCGTCGCGGGGAGGTTGTAAACCGCCGTGTAGCGATTCATCTTGTTGCGGGACAATGCGTTCCCCGATGGCTCCACGCCGATGCGCCAGGGTACGGCGCCGCTCCACCGTTTTTCTCTACCACGAGACACTCTTTGTCTGAACTGGCTTTCCGCGATGGCATTATGGACCGGATCCGCGCTCGTGAACCGCGCTTTCACGAGCACGCGTATCTGTTCGTCCTGACGGCCCTCGAGTTCTGCCAGAGTAAGCTCACCGAACGGCGCCACATCACTGGCAGGGAGCTCGCCGAGGCGTTTCGCGCGCTCGCTCTGGATCGATACGGCGTGATGGCGCAGTTGGTCCTCGCGCACTGGGGTGTGAAAACCACGGCCGACATCGGCGATATCGTGTTCGCTCTCGTCGATCTCCAGCTCCTCATGAGCCAGCCGGGCGATTCACGCGATGACTTCATTGGCGTCTATGATTTCGAGCGCGCGTTCGAGCACGAGTATCCGTGGAGTGGCGCGACGGCGTAGTCCACCACGCAGAAGCGCCCGCCGCCGGTCGAACCTGAATTTGGAGCGTTGAGACTTTGACATTGTCGGCTCAGTTTCCCGAGTGCCAGAAGTGCAAGACCGGCCACCTGCTGCCACTGAGCGACTACGGGCGCGACGGGGCGGCCATCATGTACAAGGCATGGGCCTGTAGCAATCCCGACTGCGGATTCAATATTCGCATCGACAACGGGGAGCTCAGCTTCGGCCGCTCGATGCAGACGTCGACGAAATGAGCCCACCGGGCCCCTGCGGCATTCGACGGCGGCCGTCAGGGCCGCCGTTCTGATTTTCGTACCATGATACCGACGCGCGACACTGCCGTCAGCGGCACCTTCTACGCCGCGAACCCAGTGGCGTTGCAGAGGGATGTCGAGGATTACCTGGCCGGCGCGGTCCCACCTCGAAAGACGGCCGCGCTTGTCGCACCGCACGCCGGCTACATCTATTCCGGCCGCACCGCCGGACTCGTGCTTGGGGCTGCCGCCATTCCGGCCACGTGTGTCATCCTCGCGCCAAACCACACCGGCGTCTTCAACGCGCTCGGCGGGGCCAGTGCCCTCATCACCCAGCAGTACCGCACGCCGCTCGGCATCGTGCGCACCGATGTTGCACTGATCGACGCCATCGCGGAGCACGCGGGCGGACTCGTCCTCGATGATCCGCCGGCTCACCGCGGCGAACACGCCATCGAGGTCATTCTCCCATTCCTCCAGACGCTCCACCCCGATGTGTGCATCGTCCCGATTGTGATCGCCTGGTCGGACTGGACTCGCACGTCGACTCTGGCCTCGGTGATCATCCGTGCCGTCGGTGACCGGGACGATGTCCTCGTGATCGCCAGCAGCGACATGAATCACTTCGAATCTGCCGCGGCATCCGAGCCCAAGGACCGCGCAGCGCTCGAGCACCTGCTGAGTCTGGACGGTGAAGGGCTCCTCGCAACTACGCAGCGGCGGGGTATCAGCATGTGTGGTCGCGTTCCGGCCGCGGCTGCCTGCGAATTCGCTCGGCTGCGCGGCAAGACGCGCGGTGAACTCGTGGATTACCGTCACTCGGGCGCTGTGAACGGCGACACCGATCGCGTCGTCGGATACGCCGGCGTCCTGCTGGGCCCTGACTGATGGTGCTGGTTACATCGGCCGCCGAAGCAGCCGCTCGCGATGCCGCGGCGATCGGGAGCGGAATTCCCTCGCGCGCACTCATGCAGCGCGCAGGCGCTGCGGCCGCTGCGGAGCTTGCCCGGTTGTATCCGCAGCAGTTGGCCCGCGGTGTTCTGGTCTTTGCCGGGCCAGGGAACAACGGCGGCGACGCGTGGGTGGTAGCGCGCGCGCTGCACGCAGCCGGCGTTCGGGTGAGCATGAACGCGGTGGGTGAGTCGGGGTCACCCGACGCTCGCGCGGAGCGACTGCTCGCGGAGCCGCTCGTGGGCGGGAACGAGCCAACGGGAGCCGAGCAACTTGTCGTCGACGGGTTGCTGGGCACCGGCGCCACGGGCGAGCCGCGCGGTGACATCGGCAATGCCATCCGGCAGGTGCGCGCCTTTCGTGAGCGCGGCGCGATCGTGGTCGCACTCGATACGCCCAGCGGAGTTGACGCGACCACGGGCAGCGCGACGTCCGCGGTAGTAGCGGATCTCACGCTCACCTTTGGAACCATGAAGCGTGGGTTGCTCATCGCCCGGGCGAACTGTGGGCGTATTGAGGTGCTCGACATTGGCCTCGCGCCGCCGTCGCAACACGATGTGGAACCGACGCTGATTAATCGGCAGTGGGTCGCGAAGCGTATCCCGCGGATCGCTGTCGATGCGCACAAGGGCGAGCGAAAGCGGCTTGCCATTGTCGGTGGCGGAATGGGGATGGCCGGCGCCGCGATTCTCGCGGCCCGCGCGGCGATGCGAAGTGGCATCGGCATCGTGCGACTGTTCGTGGCCGCCGACAACGTATCCGTCGCGCAGGTCGCAGCGCCTGATGCGCTCGCGACGCCGTGGCCGGAATCAAGTGCCGATGTCGAGAATGGGATCAGTGAGTGGGCGCACGGGGTGATACTTGGGCCCGGTCTTGGCAAATCGTCCGCAACGCGTGCGTTGGCCGAGCGCGTGCTGACCGGCTGGAACGGACCGGTGGTGGTCGATGCGGACGGGCTCAATGTGTTTGAAGGCGACGCAACGGCACTCGGTTCACTGCTCGCGGGCCGTCCCGCACTCCTCACGCCGCACGTGTCCGAGTGCGGCAGACTACTCGGCGTCACCACGAAAGAGATCATGGCCAACAGGTTCGACGTCGGTGGGGAGCTCGCCAGGCGCACCAATGCCGCGGTGTTGCTGAAGGGCGTGCCCACCGTCGTCACCGCTCCCGACGGTCGCAGGCTCGTGAGCGCCGCGGGGTCACCGGTGCTGGGTGCCGCGGGCAGCGGAGATATTCTCGCGGGTATCGCGGGCACACTCGTCACGCAGTGCAGCGAGGCATTCGAAATCGGCGCGGCCGCGGCGTGGCTACACGGGCGGGCTGGTGAGCTCGCGGCACGCGGTCGCTCAACTCGCGGCGTTACGCTCGATCGAATACTCCTCGCGCTCACGCGGGTATGGAGTCAGCGGGGACGGCAGACGCGCTACCCGGTGTTGGCTGACCTGCCAGGTATCGACGTGGACGAGAGCCGATGAGACGACCGCTTGTTGCCGTGGTCCCCGCCGGCGCGCGCCTTTCGCGGCGGCTGATCGGCGTCCTCATTCTGGCGACGTCGGTCGGCTGTGGTGGTGCGCGCTCGGGCGCTGAAGGAGAGCTCGATGATGATTCGCGCGGACGCGTACGAACGTCCCGGGAGGATCGCGTCCTGCTCACGCAGTTCAATGAGATCAGCGCCGTTGCCGCGTCGCAACGTCACCTCTTTGTCGCGACGCCATTCGGACTGGGCATCATGGATCGCCAGTTCAGTCGCTGGCTTCCCCCGGTCACGGTGGCCGACGGCTTCCCGCGGGAACAGGCCACGGTACTGGCTGCGGATCCCGCGACCGACGCGATCTGGATCGGGGCGATTGGGCAGGTCGTCGTCTATCGCCCCTCCGTGGATGTGCTCACGCGCATACCGCTCGCGGGCATCGTCGAGCAGATCGCGTTCGAGCGAGCGACGGGGAATGCATACGTTCGCGCGTCTGGCGCGTGGCATCGAGTCTCGTTCAGTGGCCTGGCGACGCGTATCAATCGTTCGGATCTGCCGCCGTCGTCCGAGTTGACGACGGCGTCCACGCTCGAAGATGTCTACCGCGAATTCCCGATGCTCCGCGCGTTCGAGCGGCTCCTCACTCGCGACAGCAACCTGCGCAACTATCCAGTCACCAGCGGCACCCGCTCGCCGGAGCGCAGTGAAGTGTGGCTCGGCACCTGGGGCGACGGCGTCTTTCAGGTGGACCCGCTCTTCCAGCAGGCCACGCAGCGCCCGTTCGGATTGCTCGATCGCGGTGCCGGT
>JBKJRV010000175.1:0-3528 GCA_046593115.1 Gemmatimonadaceae bacterium | reverse complement strand
ACCGATGACCGGACGACCACCCACCGTGGCCCTGCGGAACAGCCGCGACTCTGCCGCACTCAACCTCGTTGGCGCAGGCGGGCACGCATCAGTCATCGCCGATATGGCGAGGTGCCTCGGCATGGCCGGTGTCGTGCTCTGGGCGGACGATGAACCGGACCTGAAGCGCTTTCCTGTCGGCACCTTGTGGCGGCCCCTTGAGGAACTCGACGCGTCACTGCCCGTGCTGATTGCGGTGGGCAACATCGAGACACGCGCGCGCATGCGCGCGCGCTTTCCTGCGGTGGCGATGCCGGTGATCGACCCCAGCGCGATCATCGGCCACGGCGTGGTTGTCGGCAACGGGACGACCATCATGCCGGGCTGCGTGGTGAATGCGAATGCGCGGATTGGCGAGGACTGCATCCTGAACACGGGATGCATCGTGGAGCACGACTGTGTGGTCGGTGCGAATACGCATCTCTCTCCCGGCGTCCGACTGGCGGGCGAGGCGAAAGTCGGATCGGCTGCACATGTCGGCATCGGTGCGATTCTCCTGCCCGGCGTGTCCGTCGGAGATGGGGCGGTAGTCGGCGCTGGCGCCGTCGTAACCCACGACGTTCGCCCCGGTGTCACCGTGGTGGGTGTTCCGGCGCGCGAAACCGTTGCATCGGACACACGTCCCGGGTAACTTTCTCATGCGGCAGATGCGAGCTAACGTCTTTCGCCTCCGCATCTTGGGCGGTCCGCTCCTCAGCGGATGATCTACAGGAAAGCCCCTGAGTCCCTCCGTGCCAAGGCACGCTTCCGTCACAGAACTGAGGTTGGCGTATGGTCCGAACATCTGTTGGAGCACAGCGCTATCTCAAGACGAACGGCGCCGGGGGCCGGCGCATTGCGGTCTACGGCGACGGTGCGACGATCGCGGACATGGTCTCCGCCTACAAGAACGGCACCGCGGATGGGTTCACGACGAACCCGACGCTGATGGCGAAAGCCGGCCTCACGGATTATCGGGTGTTCGCGCACGAGGTGCTTGCCGCGATTCCCGACCGGTCGATCTCTTTCGAGGTGTTCGCCGACGATTTCGACGAAATGGGTCGCCAGGCACGCGAGATCGGTAGCTGGGGCGAAAACGTGTTCGTGAAGATCCCGATCATGAACACGCGCAGTGAGAGCGCGCTGCCACTCATTCGGGAGCTGTCGCACGAAGGGTTGAAGCTCAACGTCACCGCACTCATGACGCTCGAGCAGGTGAAGGGCACCGTCGCCGCGATCTCGCCGGAAACCCCAACCATCATTTCGGTATTCGCGGGACGCATCGCCGACACGGGCGTGGATCCGGTGCCGCTCATGCGGGACTGCGTCAAGGCCTGCAAGGATGCACCCGAGGCCATGGTCCTGTGGGCGAGTCCGCGCGAAGTGCTCAACATCTATCAGGCTGAGCAGTGCGGCTGCCACATCATCACGTGCACGCCCGACCTCATCAAGAAGCTCTCGCTGCGAGGCAAGGATCTCACCGAGTACTCCCGCGAGACGGTGCAGATGTTCTTCGATGACGGACGCAAGGCAGGATTCCGGCTGTAGGAATGGAGCAGAAACGCAAACCTGCAGCGCTCGTCACCGGGGTCGCCGGCTTCATCGGGAGCAACCTCGCCGAGCGGCTGCTCGCGGAAGGCTATCGCGTCGTCGGGATCGACAATCTGGCGTACGGGGTCCTCGAGCAGGTCCCGTCCGACGTCGAGTTCCACCAGGTGGACATTCGAGCCCCTGGACTCGACAATCTGTTCACGGGCGTTGACGCCGTCTTTCATCTCGCGGCGAAGAACTCCATCGTGGACTGCCAGCTCGACCCGGTCGACACGGCAAGCATCAACGTGCTCGGCTCGGTGAACGTCTTCGAAACATGCCGCCGGGTCGCGGTGCCCAAGGTCGTGTACGCGGAGTCGGCGGCTGTCTACGAAGGCTCGACGGTGTTGCCGACGCCCGAGTCGGAGCACGCACCGGAGAGTTTCTACGCGGTGAGCAAGTACGCCGAGCGACTGTTTGCCGACGCGTATGAGCGTTATGCGGGCATGCGGCTCACGGCGCTGCGCTACTTCTGCGTGTACGGGCCCCGGCAGGATTATCGGCGAACCATCCCGCCGGTGATGAGTGCCTTTATCATCAAGCTGCTGAAAGGCGAGCGGCCCACGATCTACGGAACGGGCGACAAGCGTCGCGATTTCGTCTATGTGGACGACATCAATGACTTCCACCTCCAGTGCCTCACCGATCCGCGAACCGATGGCGGGGTGTTCAATCTTGGCAGCGGGCGGAGCGACTCGGTGCGTGAGATCTTCGATCTCGTGCAGCGACTTCTCGGGACCTCGATTCAGCCTGAGCACAAGCCGGATCTCCCGGGCGAGGCGTTCGAGACGCTCGGCGACATCACCGCCGCGCGCGCACTCGGCTGGGAGCCGCGTGTCTCGCTGGAAGAAGGCGTGCAACGCTCCATCGCGTTTATTCGCGAGCACGTCGTTGGCGCCGACGCCGCGCTCGTTCGCGCGTGAAGGCTCCGAAAGTTTTACTCCTCGCCGCAGGGAAGAGCACGCGCATTGCCGAGGTGTCCGGCGGCGTCCCCAAGCCACTGCTGAAGGTTGGTGACGGCGCGATCATCGAGCACAATCTCGACTGGCTGGCCGCGCAGGGCGTGAGATCGGTGTTCATTAACCTGCACTACCGCCCGGAGGACATTCAGAGCGCGCTCGGCGATGGCCGGCGGTATGGCGTGTCCATCACGTGGTCGCACGAGCCCACGATTCTCGGTACGGCGGGGGCGTGGAAGCACCTGGCAGCTCAGCTCGGGACTCCCTCGCTCGTGATCTACGGCGACAATCTCTTCCGCTTCGACATTGGAGCGTTGCTCGCGACGCATGCCGCTGGCTCCGCGCTGGCCACGCTGGCGCTGTTCGACCAGACGACCCATGTTCATACGGGTATCGCGGGTGGTCGCGTCGAGATCGCGAAGGGGCGGGTGACCGGGTTCGTCGAGGGCAGACCGGAGTCGACGTCGTCCACGCTCGTGAATGCCGGCGCATACGCGCTGGATGCCGCGCTCGCCAGCGATATCGGCGATGGTTTTCAGGACTTCGGCCGCGATGTGTTTCCCGGACTCGTGGGCGGTGGTCGCGTGTCCGCGCACATCATCGAGCCGGAGGGATACTGTCTGGGCCTGGATACGCCGGAGAGCTACGCCACGGCACAGCGGCTCGTCCAGTCGCAGGGAGTGTCGCTCAGATGATCATCACGCGCACGCCGTTCCGTGTCACACTTGGTGGCGGTGGAACCGACCTCCCCTCATTCTACGAGAAGCACGGCGGATTCATCTTCGCGATGGGCATCGACAAGTACATGTATGTCATGCTCAACGCGCCGGGTGTGGACCGGAAGATCCGCCTGCATTACAGCCAGAGCGAAGTGGTCGATCATGTGTCCGAGGTGCGCCACGAGCTCGCACGTGAAGCGCTGCGTTTTCATGGCATCGAGGACCGGATGGAGATTTCCTCG
>JBKJRV010000103.1:0-5841 GCA_046593115.1 Gemmatimonadaceae bacterium | reverse complement strand
CAGAGAAAGCGCTGCTTTTCGATAGGCCTGGAGATCAGTTTTACTGTATAGGTAATAATAATTTTGTGGTATGTGGCTTATAATTTAGTGTATCCTAAAAAATAGTCAAGATGTGACCGGCCCGGACAATTCCGTGCCGGGCCTACCGCGCCCCTACGACCTGTATTGTCTTGTCGATGTGGCGGAGTGGGACAGTCGCATGCCATCTCGCCAGCGGCAGGCATGCGACCAGGGTGCGACCGGCCCTCTCTAAAACTATTTCGGCGCCGGACGATCGGCGTCCATGGAACCGCCCATCATCGGCGTCCACATCAGCTTGTCGGTATACGGCGCCGGCTTCATGGCCATCTTCGCCATTATCTGCTCGGCATACATCCGCCGGGCATCCTCGGGCGTGCGCGCACCAGTCGCGATCTCATGGGCCAGATTGATCGCCAGGAAATTCGCGGCTTCCTTGTCGCAGCGAGCAGAGATCTCGCCGTTCGTGCGCTCCACCACGACACTGCCATCATAGATGGCCAGGTCGTCGTACTTGTCGAGCGGCACCTTGTAGTCGATGAACTGCTGCATCACATCGGTGTGCGGCATCGGGAAGTCGTGCTGCACTTCGTAGTTGTACACGACGGTGCGCTTCCACTGTCCGGTCTGTCCCCACATGGCCATATGCTCGTTCATGTGCATCGGGGCGCCGTACTTCTTCGTCATGAACATCGCGGCCTCCTTTGACGCCTTCGGCCAGCCGCTCATCATCTTGTTCATTTGGGCCATGTTCATCTTCTTCATCGGCTTCTTGTCCATGCCCTTCTTGTCCATGTGGTCCATCTGCTGCGCCTGCAGCGGGGCGACCGCAAGTGTCAGCGCCAAGGCGGCGCTGGCCGCGCGGATCAGCCGCGCGGCAGTGCTCATTCGATTCATCTCTATCTCCTCTGTGGGAACGTTCGTTGACAGGAGTAGCAACGAGCGCTCCAAGAAGTTCAGCAAGGCTCCACTTCCCTCAAGCGTGCTCGACTATGGATCGCATGACGCTCGCTGAATTTGATAGAGTTGCCGCCTCATGGCTGGATGCCCACCTGATCGAGCACCACCTCTCCTGCCACCGACCGATCGAATACGAAGCGAATGGCGCGTAGCCGAGCCGGATCGAATTCCGGCTGTGACGCCGCGAATTGCGCGAGCGGCAGAGAAAACGTCTGCAGCACGACCTCGAAGGATTTCTGCACCATCTTCCGGTCGACGCGCTTCCATTTGGTGAGGTTGACTTTGAGCGGCGGCCGGATGGGGGCGAAATGAGTGAGCGGCAGCCGTGCGATCACGCCATTGCTGCTCTCCAGCTCTACTGTGAGATCGAGAGCGCTCAGTGAGTCCGTCGGCTCCTTCTTCTGCTTCCGGGCGACCTTGCGCGACTTTGCCTTCACGCCACTGTCCGCAACTGCTTTCCTGGGTCCGGGTTTTTCTCCTGTGCTCGCCAATCCGAACATGAGCGACGACGAAGACCCGACACTCCACGTGCGCATCAGTGAGTCGCCGAGCAGGATCTGATAGCGGCCGGGTGTCGCGGACGCGGTATCACGCCCCTCGACCCTGTTATTCCATCCGAGTGTGACGACGTTGTTGTTGTGCCGCACGCTGGTCCACCGGAACAGGAGTACGCCCTCCTTCCACGTCTTCAGACTATCGGCAGTAAGGCGAACTCCGGGCGCGGAGCCCGTGGTGACGTCGATATCCTCCTCGAAATCGGCGATCACCCGGAAGCGATTAGCCTCGAAGCGATTCTCGTAGATGGTCTTCGGCAGCCAGCGCGACGCGACGCGGTAGTCGCGGAAGAGCACCACGTAGTCGCGCCTTTCCCGGAGGGTCGCGTCGAGGAAGGCCGACATGTACACCTTTGCGATGCGGCGCTGCTCTTCGCCGGACAGAAAGGCTCGCTTGTCCAGGAGAAAGCGATCCAGGCCCCCTCCCGCGTCGTTCGCTCCCCAGGTCGTGTTGAACTGACCGTGGTTCGCCCGGTAGATGAAGAGCGCTGCCTTGAACCAGGGCTGCTCATCGGTAAAACGAAGTCGCTGAAATTGCCGCATGCCAACGAAGGAGCTCACATCACCATCGTGCGCGCCGTGCAGTACGAAATAGTTGATGTTCGACAGCGGCTCCAGGCGATCGGCCGGCTGGTACTGTCCGTCGGTGGGGGCAATCGCGATGAGCGACTTGATGCCGAAGCCGAAGTCGAAGCGGACGTTGGCGTCATCCGGGTAGTGTGAGAGCCGATTGAATGACGCCGCATGCGCCACCGACTCGCCACCGCGCGAATGCCCGATCAGCGCGATGTTCTCCAGATCCACTTTCCCTGAGAACGGGTTTCCGGAGGCAGCATTCCACCCGCGAAACGCCTCGAGGTGCTTGAGCAGCAGCCAGCCGCGCGCGTCGTTCTCCTTGCCAATGTCCCCGTTGAGAAAATTCTCGTCCACCGACGCGACAATGTAACCGCGGCTGGCAAGCAGCTCGCCCAGGTAGGCGTAGCCTGGGTCCGAGAACTTCTTCATGTCATGGTTGCCGTGCACGATGAGCACGAGCGGAAACGGGCCCTGCTCGTCCGGATACCACGCCCGCGCGTTGATCGGCAGCCGGGACGGACCAAAGCCCCAGTACTTCTCCCGCTTGCGGGCCCACTTCTTCTGCTCGGCGAACTGCGGGAGCATCGACGACGCATCGACAGGCGCGGTCTTCAACTGTACCGAATCGCGAAACTCGACACGCCGCTTGTCGGTACCGCTGCCGTAGTAGAGCGTGCGAACGGTGTGCGGTCCGCTTGCTGAAGGATCCGGAACGGTAACCGCTTCGACACGAGCGGTGTCGGGAACATCTTTCACGAGCAGCAGGGGCTGCACGCAGGCCGTGGTGGCCGCCACGGAGAAGAGGAGGACGAGCACTCCGACGCCAGGGCGGGACATGGCGGAGTGCGAGAGGCCAGCGGTGATTCTCATCAGCCGATTATCCTTGATGGGGCAACCCTCGCGCAACCCTGGCTCCTTCGCGAATCTCATGTATCGCTTCTTCCGGTTATCCTGCGCGACGCTGCTGTTCGCCGCCGCTTCACCCAGTGCCCGCGCGCAGTCGCGCCCGGTGAAAGTGGACA
Source organism: Gemmatimonadaceae bacterium (assembly GCA_046593115.1). Taxonomy (GTDB): domain Bacteria; phylum Gemmatimonadota; class Gemmatimonadetes; order Gemmatimonadales; family Gemmatimonadaceae; genus JBKJRV01. The sequence continues at coordinate 2,711 of JBKJRV010000103.1, read as the reverse complement.
CCGCCGCTGGCGCCATGCCACTGGTGACCGAACAGAGCGAAACGCCGCGGGGTCTCGATCGTTTCTCCGAGCAGGAGCTTTTCAAGAAACTCACCGATCTCTCGTTCTTCACGCAGCTGGGTCCGGAGATGATCGTCCGCAAGGTGAGTTATAGCGGCGCCGACCAGATGATCATCCCCGCCTATGTCTTCGCCCCGCGCGACACCGGCGTTCGGCGCCCGGTGCTGCTCATGGTACACGGCGGCGTGCATGGCGACTTTGACGAAATTTACATACCGCACATCCGGCAGCTCGTGCGCGAGGGGTATATCGTCGTCGCACCCGAATACCGCGGAAGCACGGGGTACGGCAAGCGCCATTACGACGCGATCGACTACGGCGGCAAGGAAGTCGAAGACGTCATCGCCGGCCGCGATTTTATTGCGGGATATGCGTCGTGGGCCGACACCAGCCGCACCGGCATCGTTGGCTGGAGCCACGGCGGATTCATCGCGCTGCATGCGATTTTCAGGCGTCCGGAGCTCTTCCGGGCTGCCGTGGCGCACGTGCCGGTGGCCGACCTGCCCTCCCGTATCCGGACCCATTCCGCGAACTATCAACGCACGTTCGCCGAACAGCCCGGGTTTGGGGGCACGCTGGCACAGCGTCCCGAAGCGTACGTGCAACGCTCGCCCATCGCCCACGTGCGCAAGCTCAAGACACCCCTCCTCGTGCACACCGCCAGCAATGACGATGACGTCTTCATCATCGAGAACCACAACCTGCGCGATTCGATGATCGTTGCGGGCATGGACAAGCGCGGGCTGTACACCTATCGCGAGTGGCTCAATCCCCCTGGCGGCCACGCCTTCAACCGGGTGGACACGCCGGAGGGGCGGGAGAGCTGGCGGGAGTCCATGGCGTTCCTCAACCGCTACCTGTCGCCGGCCGCTTCGCGCCGTTGACGCTGTCGCCGCTGGACGGTGGTGAACGCGACAGTAGATTGTCTGGGAGGGTCGCCGGATGGCGGCCCGCTTTTTTGCCCGCAGGCCGCGCCGAGCGCGTGATCCATGTACCAATCGAGCGTTTCCGCTCTGACTGATAATCGATGACCGACGCGCCCCCGCAGACCGGCGATACCGGCAATCGCCGCGAGAGCTCGCGCGTTCCCATAGGCCAGACCGGCGCGCGTCCAATCCCTCCGGCGCGCCACCATGTCGAGGTAAATCCGCACGGCAAGCGACTTGCCGTGCTTTCCCTCACCGCGCTCGGCGTCGTCTACGGTGACATCGGCACCAGCCCGCTGTATGCCATCAAGGAATGCTTCAAACCCGAGTACGGGCTGCAGCCGACCGCGGGCAATATCTACGGGCTCCTGTCCCTGATCGTCTGGGCGCTGCTGCTCGTGGTCAGCGTCAAGTATGTGGCTTTCATTCTGCGCGCTGACAACCGCGGCGAAGGCGGCGTGCTCGCGCTGCTCGCGCTGGTGCTGCAGCGTGAGCATCGCGATGAGGATCGCCGGCGGCGGGCCATTCTGATCGCGATCGGCATCTTTGGCGGCGCCTTTCTGTATGGCGACGGCATGATCACGCCGGCGATCTCGGTGCTCAGCGCCGTGGAAGGGCTCAACGTGCTCACTCCGGCGCTCGAGCACTTTGTTGTCCCAATCGCGTTCGTCATTCTCCTGGCACTGTTCTTCTTCCAGCGATATGGCACCGCGCGGATTGGCGGAGCCTTTGGCTGGATCATGCTCGTCTGGTTCGTGGTGATTGCCCTGCTTGGCGTTCGTGAGATCGCGCACGAGCCACAGATCCTGCAGGCCCTGAATCCGTGGTTCGGTGTCCGGTTCTTCCTGGATCATTCGCAGCGCTCGTTCATCGTGCTTGGCGCCGTGGTGCTCGTCATGACCGGTGGTGAGGCGCTGTACGCGGATATGGGACACTTCGGGAAGAAGCCCATTCGACTCGTCTGGTTCTGGATGGTGCTACCCGCGCTCCTGATCAATTATTTCGGACAGGGCGCTCTGGTGCTGCGCAATCCGGAGGCGGTGGCCAATCCCTTTTATCTGCTGGCACCGAAGGAGCTGCTGCTGCCGCTCGTGGTGATTGGAACTGCTGCGGCCATCGTCGCCTCGCAGGCGCTGATCTCGGGGGCGTTCTCGTTGACGCAGCAGGCGGTGCAGCTGGGCTACAGCCCACGGGTGACCATCGTGCACACGTCCGCGCACCAGGCAGGGCAGATTTACATCCCCGAAGTGAACACCCTGATGATGATCGGCACGCTGATGCTCGTGCTCGGCTTCCGCACGTCGACCGCGCTGGGCGCGGCGTACGGACCGGCCGTGACGGGAACGATGGCCATCACGACGATTCTCTTCTACTCGATCATGCGGCACCGCTGGGGATGGCCGAAATGGAAGGCCAATACGTTCCTGATCTTCTTTCTGGCAATCGATCTCACGTTCTTCGCGGCGAATCTGCTCAAGGTTCCGCATGGCGGCTGGGTGCCGATGCTCGTGGCCCTCATCGTGTTCACCCTCATGACCACCTGGAAACGCGGTCGCGAAACGCTGCGCGACATTCTTCGACGGGGCACGCTCCCGCTCGATCTCTTCCTCGATGATGTGCAGCGGCGCGAGCCTGTACGCGTCTCCGGCACGGCCGTGTTCATGACGTCGGATCCCGAAGGAGCCCCGGTCGTGCTGCTGCATCACCTCAAGCACAACAAGGTGC
>JBKJRV010000075.1:0-3674 GCA_046593115.1 Gemmatimonadaceae bacterium | reverse complement strand
CTCTAGTGGCCGACTGGGGTTTTTTACGCAGTACGCAATACGCAATACTGAAGGCGTCAGCCTTCGAGGGTCATCGTTTCATGGTTGACGTTGGTCGCGACGCTTCATTCCCTGCGGACGACTGACACCATATTATGCTCGGCGTGGTGCGATACGGAAATGTCCGGTAGCTGGCAGAGGCCCTGTGCAGACTGTGATGGCTCAGAATATTGTCTTCGACATCCTCTCCCCCGAGGTACAGGCGCCTGCTCGGGCCACGGCGCACTCGGCCGGCTACGACCTCCGTGCCTGTCTTCGCGACCGCCAGGTCCGCTGCATCGTTACGACGTCAGGAGCGTCCAGCGAGGAGTTGCGTGACTGTCCTGATGGCATTCTGACAATCGCGGCGCACGACCGTGTACTCATCCCGCTGGGGTTCAAGGCGCGGCTGCCGGAAGGGATCGAGGCGCAGATCCGGGTTCGCAGCTCCGTGGCGTTCAGGAAAGGGCTCACGATTCCAAACGCTCCTGGCACTATCGACGCCGACTATCCCGACGAGTGGATGGTGATGCTGCGCAATGACAGTGGCGGTGACGTCACCATCGAGCATGGCGAGCGCATCGCGCAGGTAATCTTTGCGAAATTTGAAGTACTGGCGTGGTTGCCCGGTGCTGTGGGGGTATCGACGGACCGGAAGGGTGGTGTCGGCAGCACGGGGAAATTCTAGCGTTCGAACGTCATAAGGATGTTCGTAGCGGCGATTAGAACCAGCGTCGCACCCGTCCCCGATACGCTTCGTATTCGAGGCCAAATGCGTCGAGGAGGTAGCGCTCCTCACGCCTGATAACCAGCGCATGGAGGGCGAGCAACGCGACGGGGAGCAGCAACAGGGGCCAGCCCATGTTCACCAGCCAGGCGAGCCCGACGTAGACCACCGTGAAACCCGTGTACATGGGATTGCGCGTGAAGCGATACGGGCCGGTATCTACAATGCGCGAGGCCGGTCGGAACGGGATGATCGCGGTTTTCGCACGGGCAAACGTGATCATGCCCCACGCGATGAGCCCGAGTCCGGCGAGCGCGACCATCAACGCGACTATTTGACCCGCAGTCGGTGTCTCGCCACTGCCAAGAAGACGCAACCGGCCAACTCGCGTCTCGATTACCCAGCCGATAAGGAATGCCGCCGCAAACAGCAATGGGGGTGGAAAGCGCACTCCGGGATGGGGCATCGTGCCGCCGACAGGACTTGCTACCGGATCGCTCATCGCGCACTCGCGGCTGTAGGCCTACGTTAGAAGCCAGGCGCCGCGGCGGCGCGACGCGAGCTGACGGCTCGAGAACTACGATAGCGTGTTTGGATTGCCTGTCCAGAGGAATTTCGAGCGATGAGCAGGCCAGCGGCCAAGCGAGTACCCGGGAAAGCAGCCATCACGCCGGCTTCGGATTCGATATACCTGCGGCGAGTGGAGCTGCGTGCGCGTGCGAGCCCGTATCTCACGAGTTTCCCGTTCAGTGTGCCGACGATTCGTTCGCTTGGCACGCTGGAATTCGCGTCGCCGGTCACATTTTTTGTGGGGGATAACGGTTCGGGAAAGTCCACGCTGCTCGAGGCGATTGCGGCCGCCGCGGGATCGCCAACGGTGGGGAGCGACGAAGTTGCATCCGACGTTTCTCTTCGCGCGCAGAAACAACTCGGCGCGCATCTTCGGCTCCAGTGGAAGCCGCGCACGCACCGCGGATTTTTTCTGCGAGCCGAAGACTTTTTCGGATTCGCGAAGCGCATCGCAGGCGTGCGAGCCGAGATGCAGCAGCGGGTCAGGGATCTGGACGAGGAGTACAAGGATCGCTCGAGCTGGGCCAGAGGGTTGGCGCAGGGACCAGCGCGCAACTCCATCGCCGCCATGGAGGAACGGTACGGCGAGGATCTCGACGCCCAGTCGCATGGGCAGAGTTTTCTTCAGCTCTTCAGATCGCGGTTTGTGCCGGGCGGTCTCTACCTGCTGGATGAGCCCGAGGCGCCGTTGTCGCCGCAGAGTCAGCTGACGCTGATTGCGATGTTGAGCGAGATGACGAAACAGCAGTCGCAATTCATTATCGCGACGCATTCTCCGATTCTGCTGGCGTATCCGGGGGCGACGATCTACAGCTTCGACGGCGGGAAAGTGGAGGCCGCGAAGTTCGAGGAGATCGAGTCGGTGAATCTGGTGCGGTCGTTTCTCAATGACCCCGTTCAGTACCTTCGGCATCTGACCTGAAAGGCCGGGCGGCATTCCTGCAACTCTGCAAGTCGCGCTTTGTGCCGGGAAGGTTGGATCTGCTTGACCAGCCCGAAGGAGTATCGGCAGCGCTCCGGACGGAGCGTACCAATCTTCTACTTTGCCATAACCCCATGAATGCTTAGGCTTTAGCTAGCTGGAGCGGCTCCCGAACGTCGCCCACCGTTTGACGCGAATGACGCGGCGCCCTACCGTGGCTCATCGAAAATGACGCAGCAATGACGCTGCTATCCCTCCGTACCGTTTCACCGCAATGACGGAGTTGGCGATGGTGAAGTTACGTGCGCTTGGTGAGTGCGTGATCGAGGTTGGCGAGAATCGGATTGGGCCCGATTCGAAGGTCGTGTTCGGGCTGCTGCTCTATCTCGGCCTGGAGCGTGGGAAGCGTGTGCCGCGAACGACCCTGATGGACTTGTTTTGGCCAGACTCGAGTCCGGATAAGGCCGCGCACTCGCTCCGCCAAACGATCTATCAGTGTCGCAGACTCGGGACTCCAATCGGGACAACGAGGACGGACTTGATACTGGAAGGCTCGGACGTCGAGTCGGATCTCGATCACCTCGAATCCTCAGGTGCGACCGGAAACCAGGGGACCGTATGTGGGGAGTTCTTGCCAGGCTACAAGCCCGATACCGAAGCGCTCGCAAGTTGGTTGGATCAGCACCGCAGCGTGGTGAACGCGCGACTTCGGCACCGCCTGCTTCTCGCGATGGCGCGATCGCGATCTTCAGCGGACTGGGAATCTGCGAGTGCAACCGCTCGGCAGCTTCTTGATGTCGACCCACTGAATGAAGAAGGCACGCTCGTGCTGGCCGAAGCAACCGCGATGCGCGGCAATAAGGCCGATGCCCTCCACATTCTCGATGACTTTGCGAAAGACGTCGGCCACAACCATCAGCTAACTCTGCCATCGAACGTCCTGCGTAGACGAATCGCGGAACACTTCAAAGACATTGGTTCTGCCCAACCACTCGTTGGTAGAAGTGAGCTGCTCGATCAACTCAGCACGAGGCTTACACTGGCTCGTCAACGCGAGGGTGGTGCTCTCTTGCTGTGGGGACCGCCTGGCATTGGGAAGAGTCGCTTGCTTGTGGAGGTTGAGGCAAATGCCACGCTCGCCGGCTTTCAGGTGTGTGGGGTTGCATGTCATCTCGTCGATTCTTCGCGACCGCTCTCCGCATTCACTGAGGCGGTTCCGCGACTTATTCAGCTTCGCGGTGCCCTGGGTTGCTCGCCGGAGTCGCTCGAACTATTGCGACGGTTGGTTCAATTCCATTCCGACCCGAAGGAATGGTCTAGCGAGAATGACGGCAACGTTGATCCGACCGATGTGCGCAGAGCGCTACTCGAACTACTGGACTCAATAGTCGCTGAAGCTCCACTTCTGATCGCCGTGGAGGATGTTCATTGGCTCGA
>JBKJRV010000473.1:0-5190 GCA_046593115.1 Gemmatimonadaceae bacterium | reverse complement strand
GCACCTTTCCGACAACTGGTCCGTCACACTATCATGGCAACAGTCGGTGGTGTCAATAACCGCGAGCATCATTGGAAACTTCTAATCTCCGTCGGTCGCTACGCAGGCTCACCCACGCACTCGCCGCAGGCGCTTGCATTAGCGCGTCCGCGGACGCGCAATCCACGACCGCGGTGCATGGCGTGGTGCGCGACGCCATCTCGCGCCGCGGAATCGCGAATACCCTGATCGAGCTCCGCGGCTTCACACACGTCAGCACACGATCAGATTCCGGCGGTAACTTCCGACTCCCCACACCAACGCACGGCACGTTCGATCTCCAGGTCCGCCGCCTCGGCTACGCAGCCTCTCACACTCGCGTCACCGTTCGGCCCAATGCAACGACCACCATTGAAGTGCTGCTTCGCGAATCCGCATTCTCGCTGCAAGGCGTCGTCGTCACCGCCGAGTCCCGCAACAGCTCGGGCGAGACCGCGCCCGCGGATGTCATCGATCGCGCCGCCATCTCCGCACAGTCAGCCGCAACACTCGGCGGCATCCTCGAGCTGACACCCGGCGTCCCGCTCTCCCCTCCCGGTCTCGACGGCGCACAACAGATCGCCGTCCGCACCAATCCGGTGTCGATGATCGGAGCCAGCGCATCGACCCTCGGCTCATTCGGCACATTGATCGTTCTGGACGGTGTACCGCTCTCGAACAACGCAAATCTGCAATCAGCCGCCGACCGCGGTAGCGTGGGCACCTCGAGCATTGTCGGCGGTGGCATCGACCTGCGCACCATTCCGGCGGCAACGCTGGAGCGCGTGGAGGTCATCCGCGGCCTCCCGCCGGTGCGCTATGGTGACCTGACGCAGGGCACTATCATCGTCGACACACGCGCCGCCGAAGTGACACCCGAAGCGATTGCCCGCTTCGACCCGCAAACGATCGAGACGGCAGGTGTCGGCGGGTGGAAGCTGAGTGCGCACACCGTCACCGCGTCCGTCGACGTCGCACGAACAAAGGTTGCACCCGCACTACGGGACGACGAAGCGTCTCGCCTCACTCTCGGCGTCGCGCATCGCTACGAATTTCCTCGCGAAGGCGCTCGACTTCGCGGCGCGCTGCTCTCGTCCCGCGCCGACCTCTTCCTGCTTCGCGAAAACGCACCGGAGTTGCCCGAGGTGCGACCCGGCTACTCCCTCTCGAGCCGCGACTCACACCTTCGGCTGCTGCAGCGCCTCACCGTCGGTCGGCGCGATGGGTGGGCGGGCGAGCTTACCTGGTCGGCGTCACGCACCACGCAGTCACTCGAAACGAGTCGGCTGCATAGCCGGGGAGCGCTCCCGTTTACCGATCGACTAACCGAAGGCCGCGCGTACGGCTCGTTCATTGGCGGCAGTTACCTCTCGCGACTCGCCGTAAACGGCGCACCGTGGATGCTCTACTCACGCGCGGAAGCCACGCGCGCACTCACCGGCCGGCGCGTCGCGCAGCGATTGCGCCTGGGTGGTGAGCTGCGCCGAGAGGGGCAGAGCGGCGCGGGTTATCAGTTCGACATGCGACTCCCGCCGCAAACGACATTCAACGGCATCATCGGATTCAGCAGGCCACGCAGCTTCGAATCTCTGCCGGGCTTCGGGATGATCGCCCTGTACGCCGACGATCGCGCGCAGTGGTCGCTTGGCGCGAACCGCGCCTTGGAGGTACAGGCTGGACTGCGGCTCGACATGCTCCGCAGCGACGCGCTTGCAGCCGGGGGCGCAGCGGTGTGGCAGCCACGCGTACATGCGCAGCTCACACCAGCACGCCTGCTCAGAGTTCACGCGAGCGGTGGACGCACCGCAAAGATGCCGGCACTCACCGACCTCGCGCCCACACTGAACTACTACGACATCGTGAACGTCAACTACTACGCCAACGCCGAGGCGGAACGGCTGGCGGTGCTGACGACCTTCATTCGGAATCCGGAGAACCGCGCGCTGCGGCCGGTGACGTCTACGAAGTGGGAGGCGGGGATCGACATCGGATCGACGCGTACCGGTGCACGGCTGACCTGGTTCGACGAGCACGTCTCCGGCGGCATCGCTCGGCGAGAAGTGCCAGGTTTCGTAACGCGCGACCGGTATGACCTCACCAACGTGAATCCCGGCTCGGGGACGCCGCCGCAGCTCGTCGAGCCGCCCAGGAGCGCAGACACAATTCCGATCGTGACCGATCAGCCGGCCAACGTGCTGTCGATGCGCTCGACGGGAATCGAAGCGACGGTCATGTTCCCGGCACTGCCTGTCCTGGGCACACGTATCGAAGCGCAGGGTGTCTGGGCATCGACGCAGCTGTCGAGGCAGGGACCCGATCTCGCCAGCTTCGGATCGTTCTTCCTGAACTTCCAGACCGACACCACCATCAGCCGCGCGCCATATTATCCGGGGCTTCAGCGAGTAGGCGATCGTGGCATTCTGACCACGCGGCTCATTCAGCAGCACGTGCCGAGTCGATTCATTCTGACGGTAACCGTACAGCATTACCTGAATGACAGGACGCATGACCTGGGTGCGTCAGATACGCTGCGCTTCGCTGGCTACGTCACAAGGGCGGGCGAGCTGGTGAAGGTGGACCCGGCGACGCGCGCCGAGGCGCAGTACAGGGATTTGCGTCGTCCGCGCACGAGTTTGCTGGCGCGTCCGCTGGAACAGCGACCGGACTGGCTCGCGAGTGTGCAGGTCTCGAAGGCGATTCTGTCGACAGGCCGAATTTCGTTCTACGCGTTCAATGCGCTCAACCGGTCCGGCCGGTTCGACATCATTGGACAGCAGGGTCGGCCGCTGTCGCCGATTCGTTTCGGAACCGAGCTCGCGCTGCCGTGGCCGCGGTGATCGGTAGAGCAGTATTGATTGGAGCGTGCATCGCTTCAATTGCGAACGCGCAACCGGTGGCGCTGCGACCGATGACACCGGTGCTCGCACCGGCACCATCGTGGAGCTTTCTCGGTGCCGACGTCACCTACTCGCGTTTCGCGGATGCGCAACCGGTGAATGTGGCGTGGTGGCGGGGCACAGCCGATGCGCTCACTGCTATTGGATTGCCTTCACGTGCGACCACTGGTGGCCTCTCATCACTTGCGTTGGGCGTGGGGAGAATCAGTACCGACGGCGCGTTCCATCGTCCACTGGAGCCTGATGCTGCGACGCAGACGCGGATGGTTGGCGCGGGCTCGGGCAGCACATCTACGCAGACGTCCGCTGCGGGACGATTCATCATCGGCAGCTCCCGGAGACGCGGCTCGACACATTCGCTGACCCTCGAGCCATATGGCGCGCTCCCGTACACGCCGGCGGACACCACAACACCGGCGCTCGACCGCGCCGAAGCGGAGTTCGAAGGTGCGCTTGCGGGCAAGCTTTGGAGTTGGGAGTACGTGATTGGCGGTGGTTACGCCGCAAACGACGAGCGTTCCACGCGGGCGCGGACGTCGCGTACGATCAGAAATTTCGCTTTGGGATTGGGAGGCGGTTTGGCCCGCGACGTCCCATGGGTTGCCGGTCGTGCTGCCCTCGGTGTGCGGTGGCGTGAAGGCGGTGAAACGTCGAACGACAGCCCGAATCCCGGCGCGCTGCGAGTGTTTCAGTTGAGCGGGCTGAGTGAGGTGGAGCCACGCGACATCATCGGCCTTCCGCCGTTCTACCAGCGTCGCCGGGGAGCGGTACGTACGCTCGAGGGCGCCTATCTCCGACAGTTATGGTTCGTCACCACGACGTTGCACGCGCGCAGACAATCGCATGACGACCGCCGCACGACACTGCGCTCGGACGCGCCGCCCGGAGATGCGTGGCATTCATCGCTGTCCGAATACGGCCTCACGCTGGCAGCTCGATCACGGTCATTGGGTACCGTGTCCGTTGGCACTGAAAGCTGGAAATCGGACGGCGAAGGAGCAGTGAGTGGTCTCTCGGCGGTCGTGCATCGCGCGCGACGCAACGGTGACCGTCTGCGCAGCTCGTGGGTGGTCGGCGATTCGGCGGCGCGCTTCGCCGGTCTTGGCGTCATCGGAGAGCGTTACCATGATCGAAGCAGCGATGCCGCGGCCGAGTTGTTCACGGAGCGCAAGGGTTGGCGATGGCAGATGTCTGCGGCCGCCGGCGCCAAGGTGCGCCGCACTGCGACTGCGATGCTCACCTATGATCTCGTGCTTCGCGGCGAGGCAGCACGCGTGCCCGCCGGCGAAACCCTCGGACCCACTTTTCAGCAGTGGATAGCGCCGGAGCTCGAGTATTACGCGGCGCCAACCCGCGCACATACCGTGGCGGCGGTGATGCTGATGCCCATTGGGCGGCAGACAACGTGGTTATCGCTTCGGCGCTGGAAGACCTTCCCAACAGTGCTTGCGGGGCCCTTCACGCCGGGAGGGGAGCGCATCATCACTACGGTTTCGTTCGGACTCCTTTTCGGCCGGTAAGGCTCACCGCCGGACAAACATCCCTGCGATCTCCCGCGCGCCGACACCTGCAAAACGGGTGTTGGTATTGGCCAGCACCGCCACCACGAGGCGCTCCCCGGGATAGATCAGGAGCAGCGAATTGGCGCCCATGGCGCCGCCCGAGTGAGAAACAATGCGTCGGCCCGCGCTATCGACTGCGGAGCTCCACCCAATTCCGTAGCCGGTGGCTTTGCCATCGCTCGTAGCCTGAGAGCGCCACAGAAGATCCACGGTTTCCTTCCGTAGAAAGTCTGTACGCAACAGCGCCGACCCAAACATCACGAGATCACTCGCCGTCGAAAGAAAGCCGCCGCCAGCCCACTTGACGCTGTTATCGACGTACGGCGCGTTGCGCGTCGGCCCGGCGCTATCGCGCAGATAGTAGTGCGCGCGCCCGGGGATGAGGCTATCCGCGTACTCGGGGGTGGTGGACCGCATGCCGAGCGGTGCGAAGACTGCTCGCTGCATGTAGGCAAGAAAGGGCTCTCCTGCGGCGCCTTCCACCACGGCACTGATGAGATTCCAGCCGTAGGTGGAGTAGAGATACCGTGTTCCCGGCTGCGACATGAGCGAGTCGTTCCGGAACACGTCGAGCCCTTCGGTGACCGTCCGATACGGTCGCATGCTCTCGAACTCGCCATCGCGATAGTGACGGATGCCCGCGAGGTGTCCGGCTACCTGCCGCGTGCTCAGCGGCCAGGGCTTGTTCGGAAAACTCGCGACGTACCGCTGCA
>JBKJRV010000360.1:0-10359 GCA_046593115.1 Gemmatimonadaceae bacterium | reverse complement strand
GGCACACGTTCCCGGCCTGCAGACTCCCCATGACAGCGCGCCCGTTCATGCCGCTTTCTCCCGGGCGCTGACGCGGGCGCGCTGCAGGGCCACTGTGTAATCCACCACCGACCAGAGCGACGCGAGCCCCATGGCGATGAACAGCCAGTCGGTGATTGCGGAATCGTTCGCGAACCACAGACGGGGATCGAGCCACGCAACGCCGGAGCCGCTCGTCACCCTCGCCGGCGACGTCATGAATCGCAGCGGGACGGCCAGCAACACCACGATCTGCGCCACGGTCACCACCTTCCCCGACCAACGCGCCCGGAAATCCACCACGCGCAGGCTGGGCATTGCCTTCGCCACCACGAACCCTACCGCGGTCATGATGTCGCGCAACAGAAAAGCGAAGTAGTGCCACGTCTCGATGACGCCAACGAACAGGTACACGCAGATGGCGGTGAACACGAAGAACCGATCGGACAGCGGATCGATGAGCGCGCCCCACCGGCTGGAAAGCTGCTGGAGCCGCGCGACCCACCCATCCAGAAAGTCCGTGAGGCCAGCGAGCACGATCAGCGCGAAACGAAGATCCCAACCCGCCGGGATGAACAGTGCGGCGAACACCACCCGGGACATCGAGATCGCGTTTGGGAGATTGAACAGCGTGTCGCGTGGCATTCGCAAAGCTACCAGCCGCCGGAACTGCTTGCCACCACACGGGTTCCACCGTACGTTCCGGCTTACACCGCTTTCTCCTCTGAGGGGCTGATGTCCAAAAACATCATCGAGCTGCTTCGCGGCGTCGCGATTTTCAAGGGCCTCGAGGAAAACGAGCTCATTCGGGTCGCGGAGGTGTGCAAGCCGCAGGAGTTCGTGAGTGGCGAATACATCTTCCGCGAAGGCGAGTCCGGCAACCGGTTGTATCTCATCGTCGAGGGCGACGTTCGCATCAGCCGGATGGTGCCGGGCAGCGGAGAGGAAGCGCTTGCCGTGCTCAAGCCCGGCGCGCTCTTTGGCGAGATGGCGGTATTCGACCGGAGCGAGCGCTCCACCGACGCGATCTCCAACGGCGGCACCAAGGTCATGACGATCACGCGCGCCGACTTCGAGCTGCTGCTCGACTTCAACCGCGAGATTGCGCACAAGGTGCTCTGGGCCTGCGTCCGGCTGCTGTCGGTCCGATTGCGCTCCACCAACGACTCGCTGCGCAGCTTCCTCGCGATGAGCATGTTCTAGCGACTGAGTTTCCTGACCATCGCTGCACACAGGATCAGGGCGCGATTGGTAGCTTGCAGCATGACCCGACTCGCCACCTCGTTTCTCACGCTTGCCTTGCTCGCCTGCGGCCCGCAAGGCGAGCCCACACCCCCGAACTGTGAAGACATCGCGCCCTTCCCTCCGCTCGTCGGCCCCATGCCGCCAGCGGGCGCGGTATTCGGGTCCGTCGAAGGCGCGTTCTCGACCGCGCTGCGTGGCAAGGCCAGCGCGTATCAGCAGGGCAGGTCGACGGCGGCGTACACGGTCCTCGATGGGTACAACACCGATGCGCAGAATCGCCCGACCGGCGAGCTGTTCGTGCTGCTTCGCTCCTCGGCTATAGTCGGCAGCGCACCGCTCGTCCCGGTGACCCTGGAGCAGTTGAACGATCCCGGGTTCTTTCCCCCCGGCGCGATCGCTGCCTACGCAGAAGCCTACGACGCGACAGCGAAGGAGTACACGCGCTGGTTGCTCGCGAAATCCGGCTGCGTGCGCGTTACCTCGGTGTCCGCCGGCGCCAATGGCACTGTGAAGGCATTCGTGATCCTCAAGGGTGAATGGCGCAGCAATACCGGAGCGCTGCTCGGCCAGGGAAGCGCGTCGGCGCTGATCGAAGCTCCCCTCCTCGACTTCCGGGCGGGCACGGCCCGCGACTCCATGGGCGCATCTGTCACCGGCGTCCGCGCCCGGCCATTCGTCGCAGCCACGCTTGGCGCCTTCCAGGTTCTCCATCCACAACAGACGCGACTGGTAATCGTCGGCACCGAACCCGCTGACACGACGCGCGAGATCTGGCTGTCGATCCGTGGCGTTCCGCAGATGGGTGACAGCATTGCACTGGGTCCCGTGACACTCGCGGAAGCACGGGCGACGCGGGCAGATCCTCCCCGCTCCTTCGCGATGCTGCGGTTGCTCGACGTCGCAGGGCCACAGCTGGCCGTTCGCGAAATCTGGATCTCCACCAGCGGCTGGGTGAAGTTTGGTAAGGTCGTGCAAAATGGTTCGCTCGCGCTGTGCGGTGCGGTGAGCGGGACGTTCGCCTTTACGGCCGAGGGCACCAGCCTCGCCAACCCGTCAGTCAGCCTCGGCTCCAGCAATGTCACCGGTGGCCACTTCGGGACGCGCATGACGATCGTCATGCAGTCGGACACGCTCGTTGATCCCACGCCACTGTCGCCAGCGGCACGCGGTGATTTCGTCGCCGCGGCGCCCGGGTCGACCACGGGAATCCGGTGCCCGTAGCGGCCGCGGAAGGATCGTTCACCCACCTCATTGCGGACTTTATTGGCGTGAAGCCCGGCCAGCTCGGTGACACGAACCTGATTACGGGCCTGCTCATCGCAGCCGCCGGAGCCGCGGGCTTCACGACGATCGGTGCCCCGGTCATCCGCAGCCTGCCGGGCGACGGCGTCGCGGCCATCCTCGTGCTCGATGGGTGCCACGTGGCCGTCCATGCGTTCCCCGATCGCGGGCTACTGCTGCTCGATGTCCTTGCGCTCGCCACGCAGGACCCGCGCAAGGCGCTCGACGTCTTCACGCGCCGGCTATCGGCAAAGGAGATTCGGAGCGACGTGCGCTCCCGGGGATGATCGAGCCGCTCGCGGCGCCCCACTTCGCGCTCAGCGCGTTCATGCTGCTGTGGAATATCCTCATCGCTGGCCGTATCTCGAGTCGCCGCGACGCGCCACGAGTTTTCTCCGGTATCACAGCGGTCGGCGGGCTGCTCATCGCGCCGGCGCTGATCATGTCGGTCGCGACCGCTTCCATCCTGCATGGACGGTCGCTCGACACGGTGACGTGGGTTTGGCCGTTCACGTTGACGTTGATCGCCGTGCAGGCCGTGATGGCCACCGTGCGACGCCTGGTGCATCCCGCCGTCGGCATCCCGATCGCGCTCTTCGACCTCGTGCTCGCCGTGGGAGCGGTCGTCCGCTACCTCGCCAGTCGCGGCATGGCACTGCCGGACGCCCTGGTCGCGATCCCGGCCGTACAGGCAGGCGCGCTGACGCTACTCGCCGGTGCACCGGCACTCACGTCACCACTCTACTTCCATGTGCCGCTGCTGGCGCCCGCGTTTGGCGCCCGCTGGCGGGCGAGCCTTGCGGTCCGCACCATCGTCGCAACCATTGCCGCCGCATGGTTCGTGACGTTTGCGATCCGGGCACCGCTCGCCATCTCGGCCGTCACCGGCTACTCACGCTATTCCACCGAGCCGCTGCGAGAGCGGCCCGCCAACGACTTCGCGATCGGGTTGCGCATCCTTCCCGGGCTGACGGGATCGCCGTCGCCGCTCGCGCTGCGTGGGGATCTGGCACTTGTTGACCGGCTTGCCGTCGATGCCATCAGCGTGGTCATCGAACCCGAGGGTGCCACGCGCTCCGCGCTCGATTCGCTCGCGCGCGCGCTCGACCAGCTCCGGCGGGACAGCACGTTGCTCATCGTGGCGCTCGGCGACGGACGACGTGCGCGCAACGTCCTGGGCGGCGACTCGCCTCTCGCGGAGCGCGAGCGGCTCTCCGCACTCACTCGCATCGCGCTGCGGCTGCGACCGGATATCATCCTGCCTGTGATGGAGCCCTACGGAACGAGCGCGCGCGTGTTTGGAGTCCTGCCTCTCGCGGGTTGGCAGCGGTATCTGGAGCGTGCTCGAGACGAGTTGAGGACGGCCGATTCCCGGATGACCATTGGCATCACCATCGCCGGCTTCGGGGCGCGCGACAGCGCACTGTATGTGTGGGCAGCCGGACAGAACAGCGCGGTTGATGTCGTCGGCTTTGCCCTCGCGCCCACGTCTCGAGGCGCCACCGGACTCTCGGCGCGGCTGCGCCTCGCGGAGAGGTGGATCACTGCTGGCCGTTCCACCAAGCCACACTGGGTGTTCTCGGCCGCGGGTTTTCCGGTGTCGCATGGCGAGCGCGCGCAGGAGCGGGCGCTGTGGGGGCAGCTTGCCTGGGCTACTGCGAATCCACGGATCAAGGGATTTGTGGTGACGGAGGCTGGGGATTACGGCGATGCGCGCGGGCTCAGGACGATCGGCGGGCGACTCCGTCCGGCGACCACGACCGTCGAGCGTGCCATGCGCGCGCTCCGCGAGCGGGTGGCGGCCACGCCATAGGTCACGCGCCTCTGGCGACGATACGGGAAAGACGAGCAGCCGCGTCCGCATCGCAGCTTTGCACTTGGAGTCACCTCACCCCGCGTTAGCTTCCACTCGTGCCTTCCTACGCTCGCGGTGCCCGCGCGGACCCATCGAGCGGCAGCCGCTGGAACTCGCTCGAGTTCAGGCTGCCGCTTCTGATGAGCGGCGTGCTGGTCACTGTGTTGACCATTGCATTGGTTGTCACCTACACGACGCTGGCACGAACCGCGATCGCGACCGTGACAGACCGTCTTACCCGCGCGTCGAGGAACTTCGCGGCGTTCGGGTCGGCGAATGTGATGCAGCAGCGACCACGCTATCTCGCGGCGGCCCGCGACAGCGTCATTCGCCAGTCGCTCGCGGCTGCGGCCGACACGGTGGCTGACAGGCAGTCTGCCAGGATCCGCGCGCCGGGTGCCGCCGCGCTGAAGGGTGCGCTGGAGAAGCTGTCGCTTCCCTCCGACTCGGGGATGCCGATCGAGCTCTGGACGGCCGATGGGCGACGGCTCGGATTCATCGGCAACGATGTGCGCACCAGGGCACTGGTAGTGGATGGACGTTCCGAAATACCCAGTCCAACGGATCCAGCCGTCGTGGCGGGCCGGGAGCCGACAACCGACTCTCTGCGCATCGGCCCGCTCTATGGCGAAGAGGATCGCGTCCATTACTGGATGGTCATGCCTGTCATTGAGAACAGGCGTGTGCTCGGATACATCGCGCACCAGCGCCGGATGGCGAGCAATCCCGCCATGGAGCAGACGCTGCGCGATCTGAGCGGGGATTCCGTCTCCATGTATTATCGGAATCTGGATGGGAACTTCTGGGCGACGATCAGCGGCCGTGCAGTGTCTCCATCGCCCGCGTCGGCACCCGAGCGCATCGGCGATCAGAGCGAGGTGCTCTATCACGAGGAGCGAATGGCCGGTACGCCACTTGTCGTCTGGATGGACGTGCCGCGGGGCGCGGTCCTCGCGCGGCCGCGGGCGCTCGTCCGCGATCTCGCGGGCCTCGGCCTCGTGCTCGTCCTCGGAGGTACGCTGGCTTCCTTCGCCATCGGGCGACGCATCGCACGTCCCCTCGGCGTTCTCACGCGGGCTGCCGGAGCCATCGCGGCGGGGGATTACGCGGCGCGCGTGCCCCCGGTGGGAGCGGATGAAGTTCGGCGACTGGCATCGAGCTTCAACAACATGGCAGAGGAAATCGAGCGATCGCGGGCCGCGCTCGAGATGCAGACCGCGGAAGCTCAATCGGCCAACAATGCCAAGTCGGAGTTCCTGACCATCATGAGTCATGAGCTGCGAACGCCGCTCAACGCCATTGGCGGCTACGCGGACCTGATGGAAATGGGGATTCGGGGACCCATTACCGCGGAGCAGCGCCGCGACCTCGAGCGGATCAAGTTGAGCCAGCAGCATCTGCTCGGACTCATTAGCGGAGTGCTGGATCTCAGCCGCATCGAAAGCGGACGTGTCGCGTATCATCCCGTCCCCGTGGCGCTGGATGCTTTTCTCACCAGCGTGGATGCACTCGTGGCGCCACAGGCCGCCGCGAAGTCGATTACCCTTCGCTGTGAGCATTGTGCGGCAGACGCCACGGTTTTTGTCGATCGCGAGAAGCTCCGGCAGATCATGCTCAACCTGCTGTCGAACGCGATTCGTCACACCCCGCCCCATGGCACCATCACCGTCTCGGTCTCGAACCGGGACGATATGGCGGCCATTCTCGTCGAGGATACCGGGCCCGGCATTCCGCTGGACAAGCATGAGCAGGTCTTCGAGCCCTTCGTGCAGCTCGACCGATCGCTCACGCAATCGCGCGAAGGCATTGGGCTCGGGCTTGCGATCAGTCGCGATCTCGCACGCGGCATGGGCGGCGACCTGATGGCGGAAGTTGGCGAGCGCGAGGGCGCTCGGTTTCTCCTCACCATGCCGCGCGCGAGGGAAGGGTCGTTGTCGGAGTGGAAGCAGAGTGGCGAGATGCAGGCGCAGCACAGACACTCGTAGGTGCGCCGCAAATGCCGATTTATTTGAGGACTGGCCTGGTGCCGGAGTATTTGCGAGCGCTGCGAATGCCGGGATATACCTGCCGCCTGGTTCTGCTGCTCCTGCCCGCCTGTGAGCTGAAGGAGAACGAGCAGCCCGTAGTGAATGTGGATACGATGGTAGAACCGCTGCTGCCACGGGTGGACACCGTATACCAGGTGGATACGGTCACACGGACCCGGGTCGAGACGGTGTTTGTCGTGGACACCATCCGCGAGGTCGCTCCGGGGCGCGCGAGCATTGCTGCGAAAGGAACGACGAAATCAGCGACCAAGACCGGATCGATATCCCCGTCGAAAGCAGCGACGAAAACCGGATCGACATCCCCGTCGAAAGCAGGATCAAAGGTCGGTTCGACGGCGGCACCGCCTGTCGTTGTGAAGAAGCCGGTGGCGGTGACGAAGGCGCCGGTTGATACGCGGACCCTGCCCGCCGCATCAACGAAACCGGGAACCGTGAATGCGACGACGGTTACGACGTCGGCGGTGTCGCGATCGGATCTCGATTATCTGCGATCGCGAAAGTTGCTTGTCCCGGTCTCCGGATTTCCGTTCGCCCGGATCCCTGACCACTTTCTCGAGAAGCGCGGATCACGACAGCACTCCGCGCTCGACTTCCTGGCGCCGAAGGGCACGCCCGTCGTTTCGACCGACGCGGGCATCGTCGCGAAAGTCCATACCAGCAAGGGCGGTGGACTCACCCTCTATGTCGCCGATCCACGGGAGGTGTTCATCTACTACTACGCCCATCTGGATCGATACAAGCCAGGTATCAAGGAAGGGGATCGCGTTGCCGCTGGCGATGTCATTGGCTACGTCGGCAGCACTGGCAACGCCACCGCGAGCGCGCCCCACTTGCACTTCGCCATCGGCAAGATGGATGCGGAGCAGCGCTGGTGGAAAACCACCGCGATCGATCCCAAGCCCCTGCTTGCCCGGGCCGCACCCGCCCGCTGATCACCGGCAGTGGGAAGAACGCATCCCGCCGTCACGCCTCCGCCGTCACGCATCCGCCGTTACGCATCCGCAGCACGCATCCCGACTGTGTTGCAGCCTATCGTTTGATCCGCGCGATTCGGCCCGTCGGCCCCGCGACCCACGTGTACCTCGTGCCCTCGCCGAGCGCATTCCATTCGCCGGCGTCTAGCGTCGTCCAGCCACTGGCGCCTGGCGCTGAATAGACAACGCCCGCAGTGCCGGCGCCGAGGAGCGTGAGCGGCGGAGAATGCCACGCAAGCGCGGAGAGATACTGTAACGGCCGCGCGCGGGACGCGATGAACGTTCGACCGCCATCCCTGGTGACCGCCAGGTTCGAGTTGACCGCGCTCGGCTGGCGGTAGTCTCCGCCAGCGATCACGCCATTCAGCGTATCGCTGAACGCCACCGAGAAAATACCGGAGCTCGCATTGCCAGCGACGATATCCGTACTGGCGGCACTCCACCGCCGTCCGCGGTCCTCGCTGCGGAACACGCGCGCCTGGGTTGCCCCGCCGGTTCCGAACCAGACGTGCTGACGTCCCGCGACGGCCAGCGCCGTTCCGCTCGCGGCGAACGCTGCCTCGCCCGGCAACGCGACCGGTGACCCGGAGCGCTCCAACTCGCGCCAGGTGACGCCACCGTCGTCGGTGAGCAGGATGAGAAACGCCCCTGCGATCGGATCTCCAATCACGATACCGTGACTCGCATCCCAGAAGCTGATGGCGTCAAGGAATACCGACGTGTCGGAAGACGCATACACCTGCGTCCAGTGCGTCCCTCCGTCGGCCGTGCGAAACAATCGCCCCGCGGTTGCCATTGCGACGGCCGATGTCTCGTTGAACGCGTGGATGTCGCGCAGGTCCAGCGTCGTGGCGTTCGAAACAGGTATCGTTTGCCACGATGCACCACTGTCGAGCGTCCGCAACACGGTCCCGTTGGCTCCGCTCGCCCACACCACGCGGTCGCTGACCACACTCAGTCCGCGGAGCGACGCGGTCGTCCCGCTCTGTTGCGCCTCCATGATGAATCCACCGGAGTTGGCAACGACGGCGATCGATGGTGCATTCGCCTCGGCGGCAGGGCTCACGCCTGCCTTGCGACTGCAGCTTCCGGCGAGGACAGCCACGGTACCTGCTACAACGATGATGAGTGCACGGCGCATCACACCCTCCTCCACTTACGCAGTACGCAACACGCAACACGCAATTCGCCTTGACCCTTCCTCACACCTTTCTACTGGTCATACAGCTCCGCCATTTTCCTCAACGAACCACTGTAGTCCCCCGACGCCTCTCCAACCCGCATTGCCGCGATCATGTCCGGCGGAATCACCTCGCACCCCTGGAACGTCTCACTGATCGGACGCGCTCCGCGCTCGCGTGGCGGGATCCGCTTCACGTGCGCAATGATGCCGGGATGACCGGTGACGTCGGCTGCAAGAGTCACCACCCGATCGAGCGGGAGGCCTGACTCTATCCCGCCGGCGAGAGAGCGCCCGAGTCGTCCCAGCACGAACTGACGGCGATTGGCGTAGTTCGCTGCCATCGCGCCAACGGCCGTACCACCAAGGCCATACCAGAACGCGAGTCCCGTCCCCACAGCAACCAGGTACGCGCGCGCCCCCCCTTGTATCAACAGCGGCAACGGCCCGATGATGATCGCTACCAGCGACACGAGCAGCGGATACGTCAGCTTCGACCAGAGCTTCAGCAGCATGCGATGCTCACCCTGAAAGTGGTCGCCCAGCGTCCGCAGACTCTGCTCCAGCGTCCCGGACTCCTCGCCGAACAGGAGCACTGCACTCTCGAACGGCTGCAGGAGTCGGTCATTGGCCTTCACGATCGAGGCCACGGTCCGCCGCGCCTTCGTCCCATCGAGAAGCGCGCGTCGCCACCGGGACGTTGGCCCTGACTGCCGGGACGCGCTCATTGTCTCGAGCACGGCAGCGTGCGTGAGCCCGGCGCGCACCCCCGTGTGCCAGAGCCGGTAGAGCTCCGCACGATCCTTTGCATCCGAAACTTTCCCGCGCGCCTGACCAATGGTAGCCATGCCCGAAGCTATCAGCGCCGCGGGGTGCGGTCTACGCAACGCGGAGAAGCATCGGCTTTTTACGCAACACGCAATACGCAATACGCTACAGGCCACTCTTCTCCCCACGCGATGAACCCATTATCGTCTGCCTCGCATGCCGCCAACCGATCCGGCCACCGATATCGAGCTGCTCATCCGCTCGCGCTACTCGTTGATCGTTCTCGACACCATCGAGCTCGAGCAGGCCGAGTCCATCGTGAAGGCGATCGCTGCCCGGCTGTCGCTGCACTATTATCGCTGGACGCGCTCCAAGGGCCTGCTGCGCGGCGCCGGCGCCGGTGACCCGCACATCGACTCGACCTCCGAGCCTGCCAAGGCGCTCGCCATGGCGGAACGCGAGGGCGCCGGCATCTACCTCTTCCGGGGACTCGGACTCTTTCTCGAAGATCCGCTCGTTGCCAGCCACGTGCAGGACGTCATCCTCGGCTTCGGCGCCAAGCGGGGGGCACTCGTGATCACGGGTCACGACATCCGGATTCCCGACTCGCTCCGCCCCTACGCAACGACCGTTCGACTTCGCCCGCCCGCCTTCGATGAGTACCGCGCCATGCTGGAGCGGATCATCAGAGAGCAATCGACGAAGCTGCCGGTCAAGATGGAGCTCTCACAGCCGGACCGTGTTCGGCTGATCAACAATCTCCAGGGTCTCACGCTCGTCGAAGCCGAGAAGATCCTGACGCGACTCGTCATCGAAGACGGCGCGCTCCGGCCGGACGACGTCTCACGCGTCATCACCGCGAAACGCCAGGCCGTGGAGCAGGATGGCCTGCTCGAGTACCATCACACGCTGGAAGGAATGCAGGATGTCGCGGGAATGAAGGGCCTCAAGACGTGGCTCGCGAAGCGGCGTGCGGTGGTCGCGGATCCG
>JBKJRV010000290.1:0-4318 GCA_046593115.1 Gemmatimonadaceae bacterium | reverse complement strand
ACCTTCGGCGTTGACGGCACGTTCGATCTGTTTCCTTCGCGCTATGAGGCCCGCGGGGCCATCAGCCTCGCGAGTGTGGATCTTCGCACGCTCCTCGCGCGCGACGACCTGCCGCATACCGATCTGACGGGACGTATCACGAGCGCCCTTGCCGGCGACTCGCTCGCCACCATGCAGGGCACCCTTGCCGTGGACATCGACCGCTCGCTGGTTGACAGGCTGCGCATCCTTGATTCGCGTGCGAGGCTCGCGCTCATTGACGGACGGCTGCGCGTGGACACCCTCTCGCTGCACACCACCGCGGCGACGCTTGCCGGCGTTGGCGCCATCGGACTCTCGTCTCGCGCAAATGACTCGCTCCGGCTGGTCGTCAATATGGATTCCCTTGGCGGCCTGCGACGTTACCTGCGTGCACGCAAACGGCCGAACGCAGAAGGGATGCTGCCTCGCGCCACGGTTGCCGAAAAGGATCTGGATGAGGCCGTGCGCGACTCACTCGCAGGTGCGGCGCGGATAGATATCATGCTGCGCGGCTCGCTTGACATGCTGGCGGCGTCGGGTACGGTCGATGGTCGCGCATTCTTCCTGTACGGAGACCGCGTCGAGCGCATCGGCGGGTCATTTCAGCTGTCGGATGTCCTGAACATTCCCGACGGGCGCATGGCGCTGCGATTCGACACGGTGAGCATCGCCGGCATCAGGCTCGACAGCCTGAGTGCAAGCGTCGTGATGCTCGACCCCGAGCACATGCGATTCTCGCTCGCGACTCTCAGCGGGAACGGGCCTACGGCAACCGCAGCGGGCTCCATCGTGCGATCGAGCGACACGACGGCCATCTCCCTCGATACCGTCACGCTCCGCGTTGGCCGCAGTCGCTGGACGCTGCCATCACCGGCGCGCGTTCGCACGACGCCGACTGGCGTCGAGCTCGTGAACTTTCGGCTGCGCAACGGTTCGGGAGGATGGTTGGAGCTGGGCGGCAAGCTTCCCCTGAAGCACGAGGTGGACTTCAGCGTACGAGCCGACAGCGTTCCACTCGCGGATCTCGGCGCGCTGGCGCAAATGCCAGCCCCGTTGGGCGGACTTGGCAAACTCGACTGGCGCATCACGGGACACCGCGAAGATCCGCAGATGCGCCTCGCAGCCGAGTGGCGCAATGTGCGTTACAGCGGCGTGAATCTCGAGCGCGTGGAGATGCGTGGCTCGTATGCGGGCAAGCGGCTGGCCGACACGCTCATCCTGTATCGTCGCGGCAAGCCCGTGCTCACGGCGGATGCATCCCTTCCCATCGACCTCGCGCTCATGACCGTGGATGATCGCCTGCTTGGCGATTCTCTGCGGGGGAATATTCGCGCCGACAGCGTTGAGCTCGCGGTACTCGAAGCCTTTACTCCGCTGCTTCAGAATTCATCGGGCACTCTCGTCACCAACGTGCGACTGGGCGGAACCGTGCGCCGGCCACGGGCAACGGGGTCGGTCGTCGTTATCAATGGATCGGCGCGGCTGTTGTCCGCAGGCGTGAACCTGCAGCGCGTCAACGCCAACATCGAGCTCACGGGTGATGCGGCTCGCATCGAGCGTTTCACCATGCAGAGCGGCGCCGAGCGAGGCGACACCGCCAGTCTGCGGGGCTTCGTGAGCTTCCGCCAGTTCGACAATCCCGAGTTCGGCCTCGCATTCACCGCGCGAAGCTTTCGCATCATCGGCCGTCGCAGTATCGCCGATCTGCAGGTGACGACGCCCGGGCGGACGCCGATCTCGCTCGAAGGGGAGTTCAAGCGCGCCCGGCTGACCGGATCGCTGCTGATTGAGCGCGGCACCATCTTCATCCCCGAGCTGGCAGAGAAGCGGCTCACGGACCTCCGCGATCCGGAGCTGTCCCAGATGCTCGACACGTCGCGCATCGGTGCGCGGGCGCTTCTGCCGGATGCGCCCAGCGAGCTCGTGGCGAACATGTCACTCCAGGGCGTGAAGATCCGGATCGGCGACGATGTCTGGATCCGGTCATCGGAGGCCAACATCAAGCTCAGCGGTGAGGTGGATGTCACGCGCACACAGGATCCGATCGATCCGACCCAGTCGCGGCTCGCGCTCTTCGGCATCCTCAGTGCCGATCGAGGCACGTACCGGCTGAACCTGGGCATCGTGCAGCGCACCTTCGACCTCGAGGAGGGATCGGTTCGCTTCTTCGGCGACGCGGATATCAATCCCACCATGGATATCAACGCGCTGCACGTCGTCCGTCAGGCGAACAAGCAGGACATTCGAATTCGTGTGCACCTGGGGGGAACGCTGCTGCCGCCTCCGGGGCCGGAGCTCAGCTTCTCGAGCGCCAATGGCTATCGCATCGATCAGCCGCAGCTGCTCAGCTATCTGATCACGGGCGCGCCGACGTTCGAGACCGCGGAGACCGACGAGTCGGTGACGGAGAAGGCTGTCTCCGTGGCGTTGCGCTCGGCGGGTGGATACCTGAGCAGCCGGCTGAGCGGCGCGCTGGGGCTGGACGTCGTGCAGGTGCAGACAGGGGGTGGACCGGCGAGTGGGTTGTTGCGCTCGCGGCAGGCTGGCGCCGTCGGTCTCGACTACCTGAAGAACACGCGCATCGGCGTCGGCAAGCAGCTGAACGAGCGATTGTTCATCAGCGCCAATACGGGTCTCTGCAAATTCGATGCGTCGAGGCTCAGTACATCGTCGGAATATCTCGAGTCCATTGGAGTCAAGGTCGATTATCGTCTGCCGAGCAACGTCATCGTGTCTGGCGGAACGGAGCCGGAGGCTTCCTCGCTGATCTGCGCGGATGCCCGGGGGCTGCGGGGATTCATCTCCACGCCGCGACAGTGGGGCTTCGATCTGTCGAAGACGTGGAAGTTCTGATTCGTCATGCGCTGATCATTGCCAACCCCGCATCCAGGCGCGGCCGGAAGCTGCAACAGGCTGCCGAGGATGCGTTTCGCCATGCGGGCATTCAGTGCGAAGTCCGTCTGACCGAACGGAGCGGGCACGCCGCCGAGATCGCGGCCGGGGCTGACCCGATCTTCGACGCCATCTTCCCTCTTGGGGGAGACGGCACCGCGATGGAGGTTATCGGCGCGCTCGCGGGAAGCGACCGGCCCATCGGCATACTTCCCGGCGGCACGGGCAACCTCATCGCGCGGTCGCTGGGCATCCCCACCCAAATGGATGGCGCGGTGGCATCGCTGCTCGCCGGCACACCCGCGCGCGTGGATCTCGGAGTCATCGATGGCCAGCGCCGCTTCGCGTTTGCCGCGGGCGTCGGCATTGACGTGCGGATGGTGGAGGAAACACCGGCCGCGTTGAAGCGCCGCCTTGGCGTCCTTGCCTACGCGCTCGCTGCCACACGGGCAGTGTTTCGGCGTGAGCGATTCCACGTACGCGTCACGGTCGATGGCGAGACGATCGAGCGCGATGCGAGCTCGGTGTTCATCGCGAACTTCGGCGCCGTGCTGAATGATCTGTTTTCGCTTGGTCCCGGGATCAGGCAGGATGATGGACGACTCGATGTCTGCATCTTCACGGCCCGAAGCATTCCCGACGCGATCCGCATTGTGTGGCGACTGCTGCGTCGCGACTTTCGCACCGATCATCGAACGTTCTATCGCAGCGGAACGCATTTTCGCATCGAAACGGAGCCGCCACTCCGTTACCAGGCGGACGGAGAGCTGCTCGGCACGACGCCGTTCGAAGTACGCACCGAGCCACTCGCGACACTTCTGCTGATTCCCCGGAGCTGAGCGGTTTGGCTCTTGTTCGCGTGGTTCAGTAGCTTTCGCCCGTCCCACCTTCGGCGTCTCCCACCTTTATCATCATGGCCGACGTCGTCCCCTCTGAACCTACGGAACCCGCGCCGGACGCCGACGCGCTAGCCTCGTTCGGGAGTCTGACGAGCGAGCAGGGGGAGCTCATCCGGCAACTGATGCAGGAGAGGGATCACCTCTTCGTCCTGCAGGAAGCGTTCGTTGACGTGAGAAGCGCGGCAACGCTGGATGACCGGCTGCGCGTTTTCGTGAACGCCATCCGACGCATCGGTTTTGGACGAGTAGCGATCACCCTTCGTGATGCGGCCATGGAACCGATCGGAATGATCGCGTCCGGGCTGTCGGACAACGAAGAGCTGGAGCTCCGCACGGCACCGGCGAGCGGGAATGTATGGCGTCGTCGCCTGTCCGCCATGGACCGGTTCCGCGTCAGCCAGTCGTACTACCTCGATGGCCGCGACGAGTGGGTCCGCAACGAGTTTCGCGGGGGCATTCCCAGCTCGCTGCCGGCCGGCGACGATCCAGCGTGGTCGCCGCACGAC
>JBKJRV010000170.1:0-4871 GCA_046593115.1 Gemmatimonadaceae bacterium | reverse complement strand
CTGGAACTTCGACAAGCTCTTCAAGGACACCGCGCAGAAGAAATTACCCGAGGACACCACCCGTGGCTTCGGCGACTGGATACGGTTCGCGCGTGTGGAGATCGTAAATGGCCAGCTGCTGGTGCGCCGGCCGTGGTCGCCCAACGACACGCTGCGCGAGTCCGCGAAGGATAGCGTGATCGCGAACGCGCTGGCTGGCGGATCGCGCACGAAGGTCGTGGATCGTGGCGTCGGGTTACAGCAGGTGGTGGAAATGAAGGCGATGAATGCCATGTTGCCGCTCGTTCTGCTCAAGGATCCGAACGAGAAAGCGATGCGCATACAGATCGCGCAGCTCAGCATGGTGGCCGCGCCCTTTAATCCGCCGGTGGCGGAAGTGCGCGATCTCTCCGGCGAGTTCCACGTGGATGGGGATTCCCTCTGGTTCGATGGAATCAAGGCCAAACTGCCGGCGTCGAGCATTCGCGGCAGCGGCTCGATGGTCTACAAGGGTTCGGACATGACGCTGCGGCTGCGCGGTGAACCGGTAGCGCTCGCGGATCTGCGCTGGCTGTATCCGCGCCTGCCATCGGAAGGCTCCGGATCGCTCGACTTCGCACTGACGTGGCGTGATGATCTCGAGACGTACCTGGCGCGCAACATCAACCTCCGGATCGGTGCGACCCATGCTGCGGGGGATTTCGGCATTACCATGGGCGACACGTTCGCGTTGCACGACACTGATCTGGAATTTCAGCAGCTCGACACACGGCTCATTGAACAGATCGTGCCCGGGCTCGAGCTGCCTCGTCGCGGAACGCTGACAGGCCGCACGCAGATGGCGGGTGGGTCGAGTGCGCTGCGCCTGAATACAGACATCGCGTTCGCCGACCAGTTGACGGGAATGAGCCGCTTCGCCGCCAACGGGGAGATCGGTTTCCACGGCGGATTTCGCGCCCGCGATCTGAAGGTGCGACTCACTGGAGTGCAGCTCGAGCTGCTGAAGGCCATCAAGGAAGATCTGCCCGTCTTCGGTATCCTGAGCGGCACAGCGACGGTCAACGGCTCGACACGCACGTCGCTCGTGACCGTCGCCGACCTCGTGCACGATGTGGACGGCGACAAGTCCCGCATCGCGGGTAGTGGGGAGATTCGCTTCGCCGGCGGGACGTTCCTTGATATCAACGCGAATGCCACGCCGGTTTCTCTCGCCACCATCGGGCGCTTCGTCCCCGCACTCGGACTCCAGGGATCCGCGGCGGGACCGATCATTGTGCGAGGCACGCTCGGCAATCTCCTCGTCGAGACGACCGTGCGTACCAGCGACGGTGGATCGCTCGCGGTGAAAGGCACCTTCGATCTCGCGAGCAAGGAAAAGGGCTACGACATCGCGGCGGCGGCAAAGCTGTTCAACGTCAACGAAGTGGTGACGAAGGGGCCGCGCACTTCGCTCACGGCGACGGCCACCGTGCGTGGGCGCGGTTTCGATCCGGCGACCATGCGCGCCGACATTGGCGCGAACGTGCAGACATCGGCCTTCGACAGTATCGGGGTGGATTCGGCCGTTATCCGCGTCGCGATCGCGGACGGCGTGGCCCACGTGGATTCACTGACCCTCCGTGCGCCATTCGGGTCTGCGGACATCGCCGGCACATTCGGGTTGACGTCGCTCAGGACAGGACAGCTCTCGTACAAGGTATCGATCGATTCGTTGCGAGCGCTGGAACGGTATATCCCGCGCGACTCGGGCGTCGTAGCCCCGCGACCCGGACGAGTGGCGCGCGCCATCGAGAGTGCGAAAAAGGATTCCACGGCGCTCGCGGAAGCGACGGCAGTTGAGCGCGAAGTGTCAGGGACGGCGGCGCCGACGCTCGCGGTGGATACACCGTCCGTGGTGCCGCGCGATTCGCTCAGCGGATCGCTGTACCTGGCCGGTTTGGTGAGCGGTGGTATCTCAACGTTCGACCTGCGTGGACGCGGCGCGCTGGAGAACCTCGCCGTCAATGGCAACACGCTGCGGCGCGGCCAGGTGGAGTACGGCTGGATCAAGGCGCGCACGCCTGAGTCGTCCATCCTCCTGGGCGCCCGTCTCGACTCCGCTTCAGCCGCCGGCTTCCAGCTCGATAGCGTCGAGGCGCGCGTGGCGTTCGCGGCGCCCGACGGGAGTCTCGATATCCTGGTGCATCAGCACGAAGACCAGTTTTACCGATTGAAAACGCGCTTCGAGATTCACAAGACGCACAGTGAGCTGCACCTCGCGGATGTGTCGCTTCAGATCGACACCGTTGTGTACGTGGCGCCGCATCCGAGCTCTGTCACGTGGGGCCCGGAAGGCATCACCATTCAGAACGTCGAGCTGCGCAGCCAGCCCTTCGGACGGATTTACGTGGACGGTTTGCTTCCCACGAAGGGCGAGGCCAACCTCGATATTGCCATCGATAATTTCGAGATCGGGCATGCCATGGCGCTCGTGCAGAGTGGCATCGACCTCACCGGTCTCGTCACACTCACGGGCCACCTGGAGGGCACACGGGAGAACCCGCGCTTTGAAGCGGCGTTCGGCGCAATCAACGGCAAATGGTCGGGCGATGTCGTGCCCGACCTGAACGCGACGATGGCGTACTCCAACAAGGTGCTGGCGCTGCAGGCCCGGGCAAACCGCGCCGGCGGATTGCCCATGCTGACCGCGCAGGGGCGCATCCCGATCGACCTCTCGCTCTCGGGCACGAAAAACGGGCGCCTGCTGGACGAGCCGTTGAGTCTCGACATCGCGGTAGACAGCCTTCCGCTGGACATGATCAGCAAGGTGACCGATGCCGTGTCGAACGTGTCGGGAAGCGCGGTCGGCAAGGTGGCGATTCGCGGAACGACACTGCACCCGCGCATGGCCGGCGCACTCGCGCTTAACCACGGTCGCATGAAGCTCGTGCCGCTCGGCGTGACGCTGCGAGGCATCAATGGCTTCGTGCGAATGCAGGGCGACAGTATCTACATCGACTCGCTCGCTGCCCGCAGCGGCGGCGCTGTTCGCATCGCCGGCAGCATTGGCGTACGAGACCTTTCGAAGCCGGCATTCGCACTGAAGCTGAGGATGGCGAACGCGAAGGTGCTGGACAACGAACACGGCAGCCTCAAGGCCGACGCGCAGATCTCGATGGACGGGCCGTTCACCGCGCCGTATGTCACCGGCACGCTGCGTATTCGGGAAGGCGTCTTCTATCTGCCGGAATCGGACAACAAGTCTGTCATCGGCGCTGATGATCCGGCGTTGTTCAACGTCATCGATACGTCGCTCATTGCGCAGAGGGAAGTATTCCCGGCGGAGTCACCACTGCTGAAGAATCTTCGCATGGATGTCGCGGTGCAGGTCGATCGCGACACGTGGGTGCGATCGCACGAAGCGAACGTGGAGGTCTACAGTGACGGCGAGCTCACCGTGCATGTTGACCGTGGCACGAAGGCACTCTCGCTCACCGGCTCGCTCAGCACGGATCGCGGGCAGTACACATTCCTCAGCCGCCGATTCCAGATCAAGCGCGGGTCGGCGACGTTCATCGGTGGGCCGGAGCTCAATCCGACACTGCAGATCACCGGTGAGAGCGAAGTGCGCCTGCCCGGACAAGAAGCCTTCCAGATCCGTGTGCTCATCGGCGGTACGGTTGACCGCCCCCGACTGACCCTCGAGAGCGACGCCCAGCCGCCGCTCTCGCAGAGCGATCTCCTCAGCTATCTCGCATTCGGGGAGAGATCGTCCTCGCTCCTGCAGGGCGGCAGCAGTTTGTCGGGCCCGTCCGGGGCAAGTGGCGGTACGCCCGTCGGCGCTTTTGGTGCGCTTGCCATTCGCAAGCTTGCTGGTGTCGCCATGGGGGTCATGGTGGATCAGCTCGAAGGCGAAACAGCCCGCGCCGCGCAGCTCGACGTCTTCAACATCACCCCCGCCGACGTTCCGACCGAAGTCTCGACGGCGAAAACGACGGGACTGCTGAAAGGCACCGAAATCGAAATGGGCAAGTACTTCGACGATAACTTCGTCGCCGTGCAGAAGCCGCTCGACCTCGGCACCAACCCGGGTATTCTGCTCCAGCGCAGAACGGGCAAGGGCTTCATGATCGAGAGCACTTTGAAGACCCGGTATCGGGTGCGCCAGCCGACGCTCAGCGAAACCGGCACCGTCTCGAGCACGAGTGTGCTGGGGCTGTTCCTGATCAGGGAGTGGCGCTTCTAGATCGGATGGCCGCCGGGTGCAGCGCCCAATTCATCCCAGAGTGCCGCTACCGCCCGCATCCCCTTCACGAAGTTTTCGTCGCTGAACCATTCGTCCGGGGCATGCGCATTCTCACCCGGCAGGCCGAAGCCCATCAGCAGCACGGGGGCGCCGAGGATGCGCGCGAAATCACCGACCACGGGAATGGAGCCGCCTTCGCCCGTCATCACCGGCTCTCGACCGAACGCTGAGGCGAGCGCGCGGCGAGCAGCATCGTACAACGGGCCCTCGAGCTCCGCGCGCCAGGCAGCACCACCGTGCAGGTGCGTGACCGTCACCGTCACGCCCTTCGGCGCAACGCTCTCGACGTGCGCTTTCATTTTGGCGTTGATCTCGTCGGGTGTCTGATCGGGGACGAGCCGGCAGCTGACCTTGGCCATGGCCTTCGCCGGCAGCACCGTCTTTGCGCCTTCACCCGTATAGCCGCTCAGCAGCCCGTTGACCTCGCACGTGGGACGTGTCCAGATACGCTCGAGCGTCGAGTAGCCTTTTTCGCCGCCGAGTGCGGGAGCCCCCGTCTCGGCTCGAAAATGTTTGTCCTTGAAGGGGAGGGCGCGTATCTGCTCCCGCGCCCGCTCGTCCCACTCGCGCACGTTGTCGTAGAAGCCATCGATGCGGATGTGGCCTT
>JBKJRV010000168.1:0-2813 GCA_046593115.1 Gemmatimonadaceae bacterium | reverse complement strand
GGCCGAGCGGCGACCCAGGCCATCGTAGCATCGGAGACTGCAACAAAAGTCCTCGTGCTGACGATGCACGCCGAAGAGGAGTACCTCGTTTCGGTGCTCCTCTTCGGCGTGCATCGTCAGCACGAGGACTTTTGTTGCAGTCTCCGATGCTACGATGGCCTGGGTCGCCGCTCGGCCATCCATCTTTCCCATCGACAGATCCATCACGATGACATGGGGCTGAAGACGCGCGACCAGTGCGACGGCCTCGCCTCCGTCGGATGCTTCGCCGACGACCTCAATGTCGCGCGCCGCCCCGAGCACCGCCTTGAGACCGGCGCGGACGACCGAGTGGTCATCCGCCAGGACAACCCGGATGAGATCGATGCTCATGAAACTGACCCTGCGAGGACGAACTCGGACGAGGCGATCAATGGAACCCGCAGGAGAACCGTCGTCCCGCGACCGAGGGCACTCAGGATTTCAACGGACCCCCCTGCCAGCGACATTCGCTCCCGCATCGAGAACAGTCCCGTGCCGTCCTGTCTTTCTTCGGCCCCGGCTACATCGAACCCCACGCCATCGTCCTCGATGACGAGCGTCACGTGCTCCTCTGTCGTTACGAGATGAATGTTCACCTGGCAAGGATTGGCGTACCGCACGGCATTGGTCAATGCCTCCCGCGCCACCCAATAGAGCGGCTTGGCGATGGCGAGCGGAATTGGCGGCGCGTCCCACGGCGCAAAAACCTGGATGATCGCGGTCGAGAAATCGCCCGACTCGCGCGCCAATTCACGCAAGGCTGCGCGAAGGCCCAGGTCCTGGAGCACGCGTGGGTGGATCTCATGAGCGAGCAGCCTGATTTCCTCGGTCACCCCGACGACCATGTTCCGTAGCGTTTCCAGTCGCACGATCATCTCGGGGTTGGACTCTTCGCGGGCAGCGGCGGCGATCTCCATGGACAGCGCGCTCAGGGTCTGTGCCGCCGAATCGTGCAGCTCATGCGCGACAGCGGCGCGCTGTCGATCACCTTCATCGATGAGTTGCGAAGTCAGGTGGCGCATACGCTGACGATCGGTGTTTACCGTCTCCAGCAGCATGTTGATCATCGCTGTCACCCGGCTCATGTCCCGATCTGCCAACGGTGACGACGGTACGCGGGAATTGAAATCGCCTCTGGCTACCCGCTGCACGGTGGCTTCGAGTAACCAGAGTGGGCGCAACGCAACGTGCACGAGGGCGAAGTTGAGGGTGAGAGCCGCTCCGACCGCGATGCCCATGATCGCCGACGACCACAACTGCTGCAGCGCAGCCAGGCCAACGGCGATCAACGCAATTACCATGTTGGCGCCCGCCAGTTTCCAGGCGAGCGGGATGCGCAGCAGGGGACGCGCCCACGCCGCCACGGCAATCATTTTTGCACGATCAGTGCAGTCACCATGCCGAACATCCCGTGTTCGGACTCCGCGTGCGGAAGAACGTGGCAGTGAAAGGCCCATGTGCCGGGGTTGTTGCAGTTCACTATCACGTCCCACCGTTCGCCCGGAGCAATGTTGAGCGTATCGCACCGCCATGGTGCGGGCTGCGGCCATCCGTCCTTGTCGATCACCGTCATGTGCATGCCGTGCAGGTGCATTGGGTGGATCATCATCCCTTCATTCATGAACCGGACGCGCAATTTCTGCCCGAGCTTGGCGACGATCGGCTCCGTGGCGGGGAATCCCTTGCCGTTGAGCGTGTAGCCGTGCGCGCCGTCGTTCAGGATCATGACATAGTCGATATCCACCTTCTCGATTGCACGCTTCCGCTTCGGCTCAATGATGAATGCGCCGAGGAGGCCCAGTCCCACCTGCTTGGCCGCGTTGTGATGGGAGTGGTACATGTGCGAGCCCGGATTGGGAGCGGTGAACTCATACGTGTACGACTCGCCCGATTTCACCGGCGGCTGCGTGATGTACGGAACGCCGTCCTGGTCGTTCGGCACTTCCAGACCGTGAAAGTGGATCGCGGTGGATTCCGGCAGCTCATTGTGGAGAATGATCCGGACGCGGTCACCCTCGCGCACGTGGATCTGCGGTCCGGGTATCTGCTCGTTATACGCCCACGCGTCGACGGTGGTGCCGGGCGCGGTTTCCCAGCGAATCTTCTTCGCGGTCACTTCAAAGACCTTCACGCCTTTCTCGAGGCGTGGTGCCAGCACCTGGTTGCCCTGCCCCGCAGTCTTCGCGGGGAACGCTTTCACACCGGCCTCGTGCAGCCGGTCCATCTCATCCGAGGCCTTCGTTGACGTGACGGGAGCCGGGTGCGCACCTGTGGTGCCCCCGGAATGGTCGGTATCACCAGGCGCCGCGGTTGCACCACGGGCCGTCGCGGCCGCAGCACTGTCACCAGCCCGCGGACTCGCCGCCTTGCAGGCGGTCACGGAGGTCACCGCGAGCGCAGTAAGGGTGCCGTTGCGGAGGAATCGGCGGCGGCTGGTTACCTGCGAGAGCAGAGCGTCGGCCGAGGTTGCCGGCACTTCGATTTCTGACATGGAGGGCATTTCCGGATGAGGAGTTGAGGGAGCGGATGTGAAACCTAGAGTCGCCGCGACCCTCCGTCGGTAGGGTGGGGGCCGAACCTTTGTACGGTCTCTCAGGATATCAGCGTCAGCAAAACCCCTACAGGACCGGCGCAACGGCATGCGCTGTCTCCAGGCTGCGGTGCCAGGTCTGGCTCTCCGATTGGGCACTGCATCAAATCGGGGATTCCACTACATGATGATGCGCGAACTCCCGACGCCGCCCGGAATGCGCCGACCATAAGGTTCGGCGTAGTGCGAGAGCCTTAACTGT
>JBKJRV010000130.1:0-19065 GCA_046593115.1 Gemmatimonadaceae bacterium | reverse complement strand
GTGATGACCGACGTGGCAAACACCAGCCCGCCGGCGCCGAAAAACAAGAGGACGATTGTGAAGACCTGCGCGGTCGGATTGCCCTGGACCGTCACCGCTTCCCGGAAGCCGGCCGTGGTCAGGACGTTCGCGGTCATGTAAATCGCGTCCATCCACCCGTGGTTGTCCCCTCCCACGAGCCGGAATCCAACGACGCCGATAATGAACACCACGAGCACGACGATAGCCGCTCCACCCAGGCGCTGGCGATACTGTTCGACCACTCGCGTCACTTGAGGCGGAATTTCCTTCCGGTCACCCAGCCCAGTTTCCAGAACGCGGTGAACAGCACGACTCCTGTCCCCACAAGGATGCCGAGCACCCAGTAATAGCCCGTTGGCGCCCTCAGCTCGGGCATGTTCTCGAAGTTCATCCCGTAGATGCCGGTGATGAGCGTCAGGGGCAGGATGATGGTCGAGACGACGGTGAGTACCCGTGCGATGTCGCCCGTCCGCTGCGACGCGCGCGCCTGAATGGAGGCAATGACACTGTCGAGCAGATCGCGTGACGAATCGATGGCGCCACGCACGGCGTTCGCACCCGACAGCATTTCCTGATAGAACGAACGGGCTTCCTCCGAGACGAAGACGTTCCGCTTCGTGGACAGCAGCAGCAGGACAATGTGCAGGCTGGTGGAGAGTTTCTTGAGCGTCAGGATGTTGGTACCCGCCGTCGCAATGTGCCGAGCCAGCGCCTCCTGATCGTCGCCGAGGACGTGCGCCTGGAAGTCATCGAGCGAGTTGTCGTTCGCGAGGTTCAGGTGGGCGTAATCGTAGAGACACTTCTCGAGGAACAGGAAAGCGATGAAGCCCTGGGATTTTCCCCACATGCGGAAGTTCTCGTCGCACTGCGCCTTCACGTAATTGACGACATCGAGCTCGATCGCGTGATAGGTCAGGACGAATTCCTCGCCGATCACGAGAATCATTCGGAGGACCTCGATTTCCCGAGGACCGTGCGACGTATCGAGATGCAGCTCGGGATCTTCGACTTCGTACAGATAAAACGCGAGACAGTCGTGGCGCTCGACGATGCGGGGCAGAATCTCCGGCTCCGCGAAGTGACTCGTGAGCACCAGGTCCATGCCGAGCCGGCGAAGCACATCATTCAGCGGCTCGATCTGCTGCGCCTGGATGTCGATCCACGAGAAGACATTCCGGTCGGACAGCTCGCGTTCCAGATCCTCCAGCCGGAAGGTGCGGCTCGTTTTCGCGGCACGATCGAAGCTGACGCAGTGCGCGCCGCCGGATGTGGCGCCCGCGGGGACGACCGCCTTGACTGGACCGCCGAATGTCAGGGGCATGGAAGGTACCTTCGTAGACACGTGAGAAAGTGAACACACCTGACTGACGAACGGCTCCGGCGCGGGGGAACAACTGGACGCGTCGCGTAACCGCGGCGACATCCTTCACAAAAACGGGGGCGTGACGAGCGTCAGGCCAAGGGTCCAGCCCTGGCCACCCCGGCCCGATCGCCAGGAGCCACCATAACTCAAGTCCAGTTGAACGTGGTCGTAACGAGGCCAGGTTCGCAACCCGACCTGAAACTCGGATTCGGTCGTGGCACCGCGGGTGTCGTCACCCGAACCGCCTCGTGGGCGTTTGAAATGGGCGGCCAGGCATCACTGCAGCCGGGCGGCGACCATTCGTTTCAGCGTCCCATCTTCGAGATACTTCCGAAGGTGCTGTCCCGGGCAACCAGATTTGGCATAGTTGTAGTGCCCGCCGATCCGGTCGAGCGGCAGATCAAATTCCTTGATCGCCCACGCCATGAGATCCGCGATCGCCGCTAATTGCGCCGGCGTCGCTTCCTGACGCTCGTAGTTCCCAATAACGCTGATCAGGAAATGCCCGCCGGGATTGTACGTCGTGTTGGTCTCCCCCATGAAGTGCCAATCACGTCCCTCGTACACTCGGCCCTCGAGGTCCAGCAGATAGTGGTACGGAACGTCCCACCAGTTCCGCGCCGTTGCCCCCCACGACTGCAACCCGCGCAGCTTCTCCACTGGATCATCGTGCGGCTGCAACGGCTCGGCGCTTCCAGTGTGATGCAGCGTGACGTGCGTGATGCGATGAGCAATCCTCAACCGCATGTCAGCGCCGCCGGCCGAGTCAGAGAATGCAATGTGCGCCGGCAGGGATGCGACGGTGGAGACTTCGAGCGCCACGAGTCCCCCGCCCAGCTCTCCGGGTGCGTAGACGGCAACGATCGCAACATGGAATCCGCGCCAGTTGAACGCTGATCCTTCGCGCGCGGAACGCTCTTCGGTGGAGTCAGCCATGGTGAGACGCAGCCGGACGACATCGGTTGGTTTCTCACCGCTCGAGTCCACGACCGTGCCGAGTACTTCGACGGTGAGGTTCCGGAAGAGAAGCGAGTCGCCAGGGGCGCGGTTACGACGCGTAGCCTCGGCCGCGTAGCCCACCGGCGGCTGGGAATCCCATTGCGCGTGGGCGATGATCGCCGGTTGCGGTACGCGGTCGGCCACGCGTCTCGGCGAGCAACCGAACGCGAGTGCGAGTGCAAGCGGGGCCATGTCTCGAGAATGGATCATGAGCCAACGATAACGCCTCCGTTGGCGAACACGCGCATTATCAGGCATTGTCGAACAGACGTCAGTCCCCGATCGTCTATCACCCCCATCTTGCCGAGTCCGAAATGGTAGCTGCCAGCAGTACAACGCAGGGACGTTCAGGGGACGACATCGAGGTCGTGCTCGCTGATATCACCTCATTGCGGGTCGATGCAATCGTCAACGCGGCCAATTCGGCCCTGGCCGGAGGCGGCGGTGTCGACGGCGCAATTCACCGTGCCGCCGGTCCTCAACTTGTCGTCGCCTCGCGAGCGCTGGCGCCATGCCGTGCGGGCGACGCGGTCATCACTTCCGGCTTCTCACTCGCCGCGCGTTACGTCATCCATGCCGTCGGTCCCGTGTGGCATGGCGGAAACGATGGCGAGGCTGAGCTGCTTCGACGCGCCTATGTGCGCTCGTTCGAGATAGCGCGAGCACAGGGCGACATTCGATCGATTGCCTTCCCGGCCATCTCCACCGGGGTCTACCAGTTTCCCAAGACGCTCGCTGCCCGGATTGCCATCGAGGTGATGCGGGCGCATACAGGTGAGTTCGACCGCATCATCGCCTGCATGTTCGATCGCGGCGGCGTCGATCTGTACACCAGCATCATGCTAGACCGGGCCCCCGGTGCTGCGTCTGACAACAACCCCTCGACATCATGGCCAGAATCGTCCCGGGCGTGAATCAACAGCGACGCTGGCTGAACCCTGGCCTTTCGATCGCCGCGCTCACTTGGGAGGGAGAACGCTGTTTTCCCGGCGCGAACACAGCCAGATACCCCACCTCCAACGCGTGGAACTCGACCTGGTCGTAGCCGGCGGCGGCCATCTCGCACTTCAGGAGAGCCGGCGGCGTGCCATGGGACGACGTCGGCCTGTCGACATCGACAATTCCCACTCTTGAGCCGGGTTTCAACGCCGGAAAGAGATTGTATAACAGCGCGTAGGGTTGGGTGATCTCATGGTACATGTGCACGAGCAACGCACGATCGACCGATGCCTGCGGCAGACGCGGGTTGTCGGGCGTCCCGAGAATGACGTCGACATTCGAGAAGCCCGTGCTGTCGTTCCCGCCGCTGCGCGAATTGATGCTGTCCTTCCCGATTCGCTTCCGCAGGTCGCTTAGATACGCGGGCGTGATATCCTCCGCGTACACCCGCCCTGATGGCCCAACGCGCCGTGACAGCCGCACGGTATAGTAGCCACTCCCGGCGCCAATGTCCGCTATCCCCATGTCGGCGACGATACCGAGGAGCGACATCACAGAGTCTGCCTCTCCAGCGCGATCACGTGCATCCTCGTCGTCCCACGATGCGGACACAATGGAGGCGACACGACGATCCGGCTTGGGGAAGGCACTTCCCGGAAGTGACCGAGTGGCCGGAAACTCCGCCGGCGCCACGCGACGACCGCTGGTGTCGACTGTCAGTGCCGGTTCGCGCCGGCACGCTCCCGCGGCAAGCATCGCCAGTGCGAGGCAGCCGAAATGCATCACCCTCTCAACGATTCGCATCACACGCCCGTCAACCCAGCCATAACCTGTCAACCACAGATAGGGCGTAGCCGCCTGGCTCCTGTGCAGGAACCAGGCATCTCGCTCAGCTCTTTCGCTTCGCGCTTGCGCCTGTCCCGGCATCCGCCACGTCACCATCCACGGGATGGTCGTGACGCGCAACATCTTTCGCGAGTCGGGACTTCTCGCTGTTCTTTTCCGCGTCGTCGTGCTGCTGGCGACCTTCGAACAGGCGATCCTTGCCTGCATCATCGTGCTTGCGGATTTCCTCCGCATCGTGCCCCGGACCGGACGCATGCTGAGTGTCCGACGTCTCGCCCGCCTCGTCCTTCTCGGCTTCGGCAGACTGGTCGAGCTTCTTGTCACTGGCGCTGTGCTTGTAACCGCTGTGGTCCTTGGACATGGCTCACTCTCGTGGTTGGACGCAAGTATTAAGCAACAGGCATGCCCGCCTCCAGTGGACACACACTCTAATTTTGTAGCAGTCAAGCCGAGTCTCGCGCGTCACGCGCGCGGCTATTACGCTTTCCGCACCCGCGGACCCCATACTTCGCATTTTGCCGGATAATCCCATGCCTCGCGTCCCCATCCGTCTCGTCAGGACCGCCCTGATCGGTGCGTTCATCCCACCGAGCGCATGAAGGCAGCCGGCATGGTGCCGTAGGGCTCCGCCATTGGTCAGGAAGCAGCGCGTCGGCGTCATTGGCGCCGGCGCGGCGGGTTCGATGGCGGCAATCTTTGCCGCCAGACACGGCGCCGAAGTATTCCTGCTGGAGCGTACAGCCGACGGTGGACGCAAGATTCTCATCAGCGGAGGAGGACGATGCAACGTCCTTCCGGCTCGGCTGGATGAAACCCGGTTCGTCACCGATTCGTCGCCCAATGTCCTGCGCAAAATGGTTCGGTCGTGGCCGCTCGCCGAACAGATCGCCTTCTTCGAGAATGACCTGCGCATCCCGTTGGCGGAACAGACCGGCACCGCAAAGCTGTTTCCCGTCTCG
This sequence comes from Gemmatimonadaceae bacterium, assembly GCA_046593115.1. Lineage (GTDB taxonomy): Bacteria > Gemmatimonadota > Gemmatimonadetes > Gemmatimonadales > Gemmatimonadaceae > JBKJRV01. Next base: position 13,938 of record JBKJRV010000130.1, on the reverse strand, counting down.
AACAAGGCGCGTGATGTCCGGGATGGATTGATCGAGCACGCGCGGTCGGCCGGCGTCCGTGTCATGATGGACACCCAGGTCACTGGATTCGCTCCCCACGACGGCGGCTGGCGTATCGACCAGCAATCAGGCGCACCCCTCGACGTCGATCGCGTCATCGTTGCCACCGGAGGACTCTCGGTGCCCGCCACCGGCAGCGACGGTTTCGGATTGAAGGCGCTCGCGACGCTGGGCCACACCGTTCATCCCACCTACGCCGCGCTGACGCCGCTCACCGCCAATCCCGCGCCCTTCGAGAGTCTGGCCGGACTCTCACTGTTAATCACCATCACTGCCAAATCCGAGACGAGAAGCGCGACCGCCACCGGGGGTTTCGTCTTCACGCATCGCGGCTACAGCGGGCCGTCCGTGCTCGACGTGTCGCACGTTGCCGTACGATCGCTCGTCGAGAAGGGACCGAATGCGCGGATCACCGTACGATGGAGCCCGCTGGTTGACGGGGACTGGGAAGAGGCGTTCAAGCCGAGCGGCGCACGAACCGTGATTGGGGCGGTTCGCTCGGAGATGCCGGAGCGACTCGCCCTGGCATTGATCAGGGCGGCTGGAGGCGATCCGCACCGAGCGCTGGCCGACCTGCGCCGCGAGGAGCGCGTTCGTCTCATCGAGATGCTCGTCCGCGGCGTATTGCCCTGGACCGGCGACGAGGGCTACAAGAAAGCCGAAGTCACCGGCGGCGGAGTCAGTCTCGCCGAGGTCGATCCGCGCACAATGGAAAGTCGCATGCAGCCGAACCTGTTCCTGTGCGGGGAGGTGCTCGACGCATTTGGTCCCATCGGGGGCTACAACTTCCTCTGGGCGTGGGCAACGGGCAGAGCGGCTGGCGTCGGTGCGGCTGGCTGAACGCGTAGCGTGTCGTGCTGGGTAAACCGCGCAAGTCGCTCGACAACATGCGACAACGGTCGCAGCTTGCTTGATGTGCAACTGCCGCCGATCAAATCCTGATTGCGCGACATCCTGCTGTTCTAACCTCTAAATGGATTCACCGATGTTTACTTCAACTGCACGTTCGACGCGTGGTTGCGTTGTCATGAAATCCACTTGCCGCGGACTTTTCCTTACCGCAGTGACGCTCCTGTCCATCGCTCTGGTTTCCAATCGGGCCAGCGCGCAGCTCCGCCCATCCCGCAGCGTCGCGGCGGAGGGAGCACAGCGCGCACTCGCCGCAGCCAGCGCCGAGGCGCGAAAGCAGGGTTGGGCGGTGTCCATCGCCGTGGTTGACCCGGCCGGTGAGCTGATTGCGTTCCTGCGCATGGACGGAGCGTCGTACGGAAGCGTCAACATCGCGCAGGCGAAGGCACGCACCGCGTCGCGCTTTCGCCGGCCAACGAAAGGTCTCGACAGCGCCCTGACCGCCGGACGCCTGGCCATCCTCGGACTTGAAGGTGTGACGCCCGTGGAAGGCGGTGTGCCGATCGTCGTCAACGGCGAAGTAGTCGGAGCGGTAGGTGTGAGCGGTGTGACGTCGGCGCAGGACGCGCAGGTGGCCCTCGCGGGGGCCGCTGCAGTCCAGCCCTGACGCTTCCGTGCGATGACGTGTTGACCTTCGATTCTCGATGATCGCGCCCACCGTCCTCCCCGAATCAAGCATCCGCGAAGCCACCGCCGAGGTTTTCGCACGCAGCCACTTCACGCGCACGCGTGGGTGGTTCGACGGTCTGGTCATTCCCCTGCCTGACTGGAGCCCGCGCATCTGGTGGGCACTCGTCGCGGTAACCCTCGCGATGATCGCGATCGCCGCGCTGGCGCGACGCATTCCGCAGGGCAATTACGGCGGCGCGCGAGGCAGCCGTCGCACCACGCCCGGTGCCCAGCCGGATAGCTGGCTGCTCGCGCAGGATCTCGCGGCGAGGGGCGATCACATCGCGGCGCTTCACGCGCTCTTTGCCGCGCTCGTCGTTTCACTGGGCCGAGCACAGCAGGTAGACCCGCACCCTGCGAAAACGGTCGGCGACTATGCGCGCGAGCTATCCTCTCGCCGCTCGCCAATGGCGTCGCCCTTCCATCACTTTGCCTTTCAGTACGAGCGCGCGCTTTACGGCGGCGCCCTTCCCGACCGGAGGTCCTTCGACTCGCTCTTCGCGCTCGCGCAACCGCTCACGAGGGACGTTCGAGTGGATCCCGACCCTCGCTCGCATCACTCGCTCCTTCGGGATGACATCGTGACTCCCACGTCGCCACCGCGTTGACCGCACCCCAAGCCAGCGCGCGTAACCTCGAGCGCATTGTCACGCCCGCTCGGCTCGCGATCGGACTTGTGATCATGCTGGTCATCGCACTCGTTCGCGAGCCCGCGTCGTCACCGAACAGCGCGTGGCGCTTCACGAGTTATTCCGCGGATCCCAACGGCGCGCGCGGACTCTACGAGATCGTCCAGACACTTGGCTGGAACGCCACCCGCCGCACCACTGGATTTCGTGGCGAGCTGGAACCGAAGGCAACCTATCTCGTGCTCGATCCCGCGATCGACCTCACCGCCACGGAGGTCGGCAACCTCCTCGCGGCGGTTCGAAAGGGGGCGGGACTGGTGGTCGTCCCGCGAAAAGGAACGCGGCTCGCGGATTCCCTGCCGGTCTGGGCCAGCGGGGCCGGCAGCGCATTCTCGCCGATCCTGTTGCCGCTCGACACCAGCTATCGAACTCCTCCCAGCGCCGTGGTCTCGCAAACACACCTCTGGCCCCGCGCCGTCCTGCGCTCGAAACGACCCCTCGGGCATGACACCGTCGTCTTCCTTGCAGCCGCACCACAATTCTCCCGCAGACAACCCGGTAAACCCATTCCGGGCGCGGGACCCGTGGTCCTGGGTCTTCCGTTCGACAAAGGCCGCATCGTCGCGATCGCTGATCCCACGTTTCTTCGCAACGATGTCCTGCGGCACGGCAACACCTCCGTGCTCGCCGCCCGCGCGCTGGAATACGCCCGGCAGGACTCGGCGTTGACACTGATCTTCGACGAGTTCCACCATGGCTTCGGCACCCACGCGAACGTCCTCGGTTCCATCGGACGATTTCTGGGAACGACCGCACCTGGCCTCGCGCTTCTCCAGCTGGCCATCGCCGGCATCATCCTGCTCGCGGCCTTCGGTCCGCGACCGTTGCCCCCTGGCGGCCGCGAGCGCGAGGAACGTCGCTCCGCGCTCGAGCATGTGGATGCGCTCGCGGCAGCATACGAAGGCGCGGCTGCCGGCAGCACCGCCGCGCGTCGTCTCGTGCGCGGATTGCGACGCCGCCATCCTGTCGGCTCCGCCTCCACGCTTGGTGAGGTAGAGTATCTTTCATTGCTTCGCGAGCGACGACCGGCCCGCGCGCGTGATGCCGCGTTGCTCGCGGATGCGTGCGAGAGCGGTATCGTTCCGGCACGCCTTGGCGAGTTGCTCGCCGCCACCGACCGCATCGGTCAATCCTTACACGCCCGATGTGCCTCGACCGCGCTGCTTCCCGCATTGCCGCCGTGCGCGCCGCGGTCCAGGCAACCGTCACCGGACAGGACGATGTCATCGATCAGTTGCTCGCGGCGTTCCTCGCGCGTGGCCACGCGCTGCTCGAGGGTGTGCCCGGAACGGCAAAGACCCTGCTCGCCCGATCACTCGCCCACGCACTCGGCGCTCGCTTCGGTCGAGTGCAGTTCACGCCCGACCTCATGCCGTCCGATGTGATCGGCGTCGGCATGCTCGAGGACGGGCGCGGGCAGCTCGTCTTCCGCCCCGGGCCGATCTTCACCGACCTCCTGCTGACGGACGAAATCAACCGCGCCCCACCGAAAACGCAGGCGGCGTTGCTCGAAGCCATGCAGGAGCGGCAGGTGACCGTGGATGGTGTAAGCCATTCGCTCGGCGATCTGTTCTGCGTGTTCGCCACGCAGAATCCCGTCGAGTACGAGGGCACCTATCCGCTGCCGGAAGCACAGCTCGACCGATTCATGATGAAAATCCGCGTGCCGTATCCGGATCGGGACGCCGAGCTGCGTATTCTCGAACGGCACTCGCAGGGCTTCAGCGTCGAGCACCTCGCCGACCATCTGCCGCCTCCGGTGCTGGACACCGCGAGCTGCGCGGAGCTCCGAGCGCAGACCGATCGCGTGACCGTCGCGGCCGAGGTGCGGGACTACATCGCGTCCATCGTTCGCGCAACGCGCGAGGAGCCCGGATTCACGCTTGGCGGATCGCCGAGGGCGAGTGTCGCCCTCCTGCAGGTTGCGCGCGGCGGTGCGATGCTGGCCGGTCGCGATTTTGCGACGCCCGATGACGTGAAGCGCTATGCGCTTCCGGTGCTCCGGCATCGTGTCGTGCTCGCGGCAGATCTGGAAGTCGAAGGCCGGACAGCCGACGACGCGCTCGGCGCACTGCTCGGAAGGGTGACCGCTCCGCAGTGAGACTGCGCCTCCCGCGACTCGCACCTACGCGACGCCTTGCCGTCGCCGTCGCGATGCTCGCGCCGATCTGGTTGCTTGCGTGGACCTCCGCCGGTTTCTGGCCTGGAGTGCTCACGGCGACGGTACTGCTGCTCTGTCTGGCGTGGGATGCCGCGTCACTCCCCGCGGAGGGTCGGATTGCCGTTGCACGCGACCTGCCGCCGGTCATTGGCCTTGGTGATCGCGCCATCGGTTCCCTGAGCCTTCGTTCCACGTGGCCACGGGTGCTGAACGGAACGGTGCACGACCGACCGCCAGCCGGTTTTGCTCGCGAGGGGGAAGCTGTGATTCCGTTCCGGCTGTCGCCTGACGTAGCGACGCTGCTGCCGCTCAGCTTCCTGGGGCGCGCACGCGGCGTTCATGCGGGCGGTCCAATTGCGCTGCGGCTGCACGGACCGCTCGGCCTTGTCCGGCGCACGCTGCGATGGGATCCCGATGACCGCCTGACCGTCGCTCCTTCGCTCGCGGGGATTCGACGCTATCGCCTGCTTGCGCTGCAGAATCGGCTGCGAGACGTTGGGGTGCGGGCTATTCGGCGGCGCGGAGAGAGCACCGCGTTCGACCGGCTCCGCGAGTACGTCCGTGGCGACGATCCCCGCCACATCGACTGGAAAGCCACCGGCCGTCGCGGTGCGCTGGTCACGCGCGAGTTCACGATCGAGCAGGGTCAGACGATTCTCATTGCCATCGATTGCGGGCGGATGATGACCCAGTACGCCGGTGAGCTCGCCCGCATCGAGTACGTCCTGGCCTCGGCGCTGGTGCTGGCCGATGTCGCGGCGGCTGGCGACGATCGCATCGGTGTCATTGCCTTCGACGATCAGATTCGGGCGTGGGTGCCGCCGGCGCGCGGCAAGGTGGCCGTGCGGACGCTTCGCGATGCGTTGATTCCGCTTCAGGCCCGGTTGGTAGAGCCGGACTACGCGGGCGCCTTCCGCGCTCTTGCGGCACGGCAGCGGAAGCGTGCGCTGCTCATTCTGTTCACTGATGTCGTGGACCCTCGCGCCTCTCGCGCCCTCATCGCGCATCTCACGCGGGCGGCGCGAACGCACCTGCCGGTCGTCGTGACGATGCGTAACGAATCGCTCGTGACCGCGGCTACCGATGGCGGCAGTGGTGGAGACGTGTGGCGCCGCGCCGCGGCCGAAGAGTTGCTCGGTGAACGGGAGTCCGCGCTGCTCGCACTGCGGCGAAGCGGCGTGGCCGTCCTCGACGTATCGCCTTCGGAGATGACCGCTGCCGTCATCAACCGATACCTCGAAATAAAGGCTCGCTCGGCGCTCTAGAGGGTACGCGCGTTCGCCGACATTCGTCCTGTACCAGGCTCGCGCCCCCGGGTAAGCCACACGGCAAGCGCGACGGCCGTCAGCGCTGACACGAAGAGCTTTGCCTCGAGCGGCCACGCGCTCGGTGAATACATGCCTTCGACGATGCCCGCGGCGATCAACAACACCACGGTTCCCGCGATCAGTCGAATCGCGCGCTGCCCGCGTCGCACCAGTGCGTCACCCCGTGATTCGTCCCCGGGGATCAGTACCGCCGACGCCAGCAGCAACCCCGCGCCTCCGGCTATCGCGATCGCGGAGAGCTCGAGGATGCCATGCGGAGCGACGAACGAGAGAATGACCGACAACATGCCCTTGCTCGCATAAAGACCGAGCGCGCTTCCGATCGACACCCCGTTGATCACCAGCACCAGCACCGTTCCGACACCGGCGGTGACGCCGAACGCGAAAGCGGCAAACGCCACCTGCACATTGTTCGCGATGAGTGCGCTCGCGGCGATCGGGCGCATCGTCTCGCCAATATCGATGTAGCCCGCGTCGTTCCGTGCACGATCGGCGGCTGTCTCTGCGCGGTCCACCATTCCGGCTGGCAGCAGCTCGAGCGCCACCTGCGGCTCCCGCACCACGGAGATGTAGGCGATCACCATCGGCCCGAAGAGCAGCGACGCCGCCAGGAGCACCGGCACCGCCGACCGACGAATCTCCCTGGGGATTCCCAACGCTACAAACTCGGCGGCGGCTTTCAGCGACGGCGGGCGCCGCCGGTAGAGAATGTTGTGACCACTCGCTACGAGACGTCCGAGCGCAAAGCCCGACGCAGACTCGCGTCCGTCGCTCGCCGTCTGTAGCCGAGCCAGATCAGCCGCCATCCCGCGATATCGGGACACGAAGTCCACGAGCTCAGTCTCACTGAACCCGCGAAGTCCCGAGCGCTGCGCGCGGCTCAGCAGTTGCGCAAAGGCGCTCCATCCCGGCTGTCCCTGCGCGATGAGCCGATGACGTTCACGCGCAGCCCCGCTCGCTCCGCGCACCGGCCCACCGGCCGCTCGCGCCGCCCGCTCTGTCTGATGAAGACGGATGAGCGCCGCCATGGGCGATGCTCCTCGTTCTCCCACCATGCGGGAGGCAAATCGCTGGTGCAACGTCTCGGCCAGGATCCGTCGGCGCTCGGGATCGAGCGTCTGCCGGCGAACCACCCACTGCTCGAGCATCGCGAACTCGCCATCGCTGAGCAGCGCCTCGACCGGGGCAGCGGTCGGTTGTAAAGGGGCAGGGATTTCGATGCGACTCTCGACCAGGCGCTCCTGCACCACCATGGTACCGGCGACGATGTCACCGAGCCGCTTGCCGCGCTTCGAGAGCGCCGAGCTGACGATGGCGACGAGATGAAACAACGCCGGCTGCATATCGATCAGGCGCATGACGTTGCGCACCGCCGACGACGCGAGCGTTACACCGTAGCCGCCATCCTGCACTACCCGAAGTCCGAGGCGGCGCTTGCCCGGCGTCTGTCCATCACGCAGACCCTCGAACAGCACGTGATAGCCCCAGAACACGGCAAACTGCGCGAGCAGCAGAAAGGCGACGAGATATGGCGTCGACTGCACCACTCGGCGAAGGGAGCTGAAGCTTGCCACCAGCGCCGCATACAACAACAGACCCGGCAGGAAGCAGATCGCATAGTCGATCAGCAGCGCGGCCGCTCGTGAGCCTACACCCGCCACTGAATAGCTGAACGCGACCTGTTCCGGGGTCTCGATCTCGACGCGCCGATCCAGCGCGTCGGGTGCTACCCCCACGTGCGCGCGATCACCAGCAGCCGCCATTCGCCCTCGGCCCGGTGGAAGATGTAGGATGCTCCGCCGCCACCCTGTTCCAGCTGCCGAACGCCGCGTGCTTCGGCGGGACGATTGACCGCTACGACAGCGTAGTCGTTCCAGATCACCATGGTCCGCACGCGCGTGTACACCAGGACGGCGTTCGGAATATTCCCGCTGGACGCGTAGTACTGGTCACGCAGACGCTTCACACCGCTGTCGCCCTTGAAGACGCCGACAAACACTTTCGGATTGCGCGGCGCCACGAAGCTCTTCACGTCGGGGATGACGACATTCATCGTGTCAAACGGGATGTACGCTTCGCACTTGCCGGATTCCGGATTCTTGTATTCCCCGGAGAGTCCCGCGGCAATGGCCGGCCGCGTCTTCACACCGGCTGGAACATCCCAGCGCGGCCGACCCGTGGCGGACTCCCACGCAATGACGGTTCGCAGGAGCTCGTGGCCCAACGGCGAGTCAAGCGAATTGTCGATGCCGCGAGCCACCACGAGACGTTCGAGCGACTCGACGATCTGTTCGGTCTTCGCGGCTTCGGCCTTCGTGGTGTCATTGCTGAAGGTGCGAAGTGCACCCGGATTGCAGGCGTCGGCGTCGAAGTCCACCCAGGATGCGTTGGCCAGGATTGCCGCCCGACGCATGTTGGCGCTCCTGAGCGCCGCGGCCTCATCGGCATCGAGCGCGACTGCGAGTGTGGCCGGCGCAGGAACCGTGGATCGCGACTGGGACACACAGGCAGACATCAGCACACACAGAATGGCGGGCCGCAAAAGGGCGGTTCGCACGGAAGCCTCCGAACAGTTGAGAGAGTTGGATAGTAGAGAAACAACACGGGCATCGCGGCGGGAAAGCTCCTGCTACGCCGACAGATCACCCTCGTCGCGCCGGGCAGAATCGCGTTCGATCGTGTCGCGCTCGCGGCGGTACCGGTCGTACCATTCACGCGTAAGCTCGCCCGCCAGATCACGATTGCCCAGCCCGAAAGATAAGGCCAGGGCCAGTGCGACGGCGCCAAACAGGATCGCAAACGCCGTGGTGACGATCTCCGTCGCTATGCCCAGCTCCTGCAGCGCCATGAATACGGCCAGCACGATCACGCCGATGCGACCAACGCGCGCCAGTGCCGGCCCTCCGTGCAAACCACCCGCCGACGCCATGATCAGCCCGCCGACGAATCCGCCCAGCACGATGCCCACGATCATGATCACGACTGCGGCAATCACGCTCGGGATGTAGCTCACGAGCTCCGAAAACACGTTGGCGAGCGATTCCAGTCCGAGAGCGTTGCCCGCGAGCAGAATCACCGCAAACATGATGAACCAGAAGATCAGCGCCGAGATGACGCGCGCGGGATCCAGGCGCGAGCCGGAACGCTCGACCGCCTCCATGACGCCACCCCGCTCCAGCATCTCGTTCAGCTTGATGCGGCGCAGGACGCGGAACACCAGCTTCTCCACGACCTTGGCCAACAGATAGCCGGCAAGCAGAATGATGACTGCGCCGAGCAGCGCCGGAATGAAATCGACGATCTGCAGGAAGCTGACTCGCAGCCGGTCTGCGAAGTTCATGGAGAGTTGGCGGGAGAAGTCGGAAGGACGGTCAGAACGTGATGCGCGCGATGGGAAATGTACCACGCACGCCAGAGGCGGCCAGTAGAGCACCGGCGGCGTTGAAGCGAATCCGCGACGCCACTCGGCCAGCATCGGCCTCGGGCGGGAACGCGCGCTCCGTGGCCAGCACCCCGCCGACCGCACCCACGGTGGCGAGTCCGAGACCGAGTGCGTCGTGCTTTGTGTCGCGGTCTGCGAGCACGTAAATCCCGCCGCCCATAAGCGCGCCGGCGACCGCGCCGAGCGTCACAAGCGTCGCCTCGCCGGTGGAGTGGTCCGCGCGTCTCACGAAGAGACGGTCGCCGCCCACGAGTCCTCCCACGAACCCGACCGTCGTCGCCCCGACGATGAGGCGCGTGTCGCTGGAGTTCGCGACGAATGGCGTCGCAGCCAGCGCCCCAATGGCCCCGCTCACCCACAAGGTCCCGATGTCCCCCGACGTGATGTTGTAGTTCGCGCGGCGAGCATAGGCGAGGCCGAGCGGATACCCGGCAATCCCGGCGCCTACGAGCGCCGCAACCTGTGCGCGACCGAAGCCGTCGTTCTGATCGCCATTCCCGGTGAGGTCTTCGCCTCCGTCCAGATCGGCGTCGGTCGCGAGCAGCGCACCGAGCATGACGAGCGCGGAGACATCCGCCCCGAAGCCCGCGGAGCGCGCTTCGCCAACGGTGAGATCACGCGCGATTCTGAGTCCGGCGGCAGTGCCAAACAGACTGGCCGCAAACACCCCTGCCGCTCGGCCATCTCCTTCCAGACCCGCGGCGTACGCCCCGCCGAGTCCCATTGCCCCGCCGCGTGTCGCCATGTGCAGCGCCAGCGAGTTCTGTTGCTCGGTGATGGCCATCTCGCGGGAGAGCGTGGCAGATGCGAAGTACGCGCCGCCGGCGACGAGCAGGTAGATCGCGGTTTGTCCGGCGCCGTCGTTGCTCAGCGCCACCGCGGCGGCGGGAGCGTAGACAGCAAGTCCCAGCAGGGTCTGATTGCGGATGAAGCGGCGCCGGTCGCCAGGCGCGGATCCCACCTCGCGCGGCACCACGCGGAAGCTGGGAGGCAACGTGCTGGTGCGATCGCGCAGGTAGACGCGCTCATCGGGTGAGATCGTGTAACGCTCCACCACCCCGCCGGGCCGGGTGATGACCATGACGAAGGTGCTGTCGTCGGTGGCGAAGAGTCGCGCTTCGGTGAACTGTCCCGTGATGCGCCACGCCGGTGGGAGCAATTGCAGCCGTGCGGCGATCGACGGCGTAATGGCCATGAGCTGGCCAGCGCTGTCGAACGCCTCCGGGCGCTCGACGACCTGCGCCCGCACCAACGACGCCGTCGCAAGGGCAACTACGCACGCAATGAACAGTCGCTTCATGAACTCGCCGTGTTTGAGTCTTGAATCAGGCAACCGCCGCACGCCATCAGGTCAGTTGCGGGTGCCGCGCTCCCGGTCGAACATCGCCGATCGCTTGCAGCGCGGACACAACAGCCAGTCGCGCCGTCGCTGATACCCCAGACCGAAAGAACCGCCGCCGATCTCGCGCGGAATCATTGACACCGAACACCGGGGACACATCGGTGTCGCGCCCTCACGCTTTGCGTCGCGCATGCCGCGAAGCTCGGCTTCCGTGTAAGCTGCGCTGTCGCTGGTCACCGTTTCAAGATAGCACTTTTGTGATGGAATCGCGCGCGGTACCTACAGGTCGCCCAGCTGTCCGCGGAGGGCGTCGGGAATCGGGATGCTTTTTCGCGCCTCGTAATCGTACATCACCTGGACGGTGCTGCCTTCGGCGACGAGGGCATTGGTTTGCGTATTGGTGATGCGATAGGTCCACACCCACGCCTTGTTGCGCACTTCCGACGTCCTGATCTCGATGTCGAGCGGATCGCCAATGCGCGCCTGGCTCACGTACTTGACCGTGGCTTCGGCCACCACGAAGCCGAAGTCGGCGCCCCCACCCATTGCCACCCACATGCGGTTCCGCGCCACTTCGAAATACGTGAGGTAGACCGCGTTGTTGACGTGGCCCTTTGTGTCATAATCCGCATAGCGGGTCTCGAGATCGAAGCGCACGTCAGCAGTCCGCGATGTCCCAAGGGCGCACGTCAGCGGCCCGCGATGTCGATCACGATCTTGCCGAACTGCTGGCCCGACACGAGCCGCTCGAACGCCTGCCGGCCATCGCGGATGTTGTGGATGCTATCCACCGGCGGCATCAGGTGACCGCCACGAAATTCGCTCACGATCTCGTCATACTCGACGTCGCTGCCCATGGTGGAGCCCATGATGGTCCACTGATTCCAGAAGAGCCGGCGCACATCCATCGTCAGGGTTGGACCGCTCGTTCCGCCGCAGCTCACCAGGCGGCCGCGCTTGCCGAGCACCAGGAGCGAGCCGGGCCAGGTGGCTTCGCCGACGTTGTCGATGACAACGTCGACACCGCGCTTGTTGGTGCGAGCCCGGATCTCTTTCGCGACATCGGGCCGCCGGTGGTCGAAGACCGCGTCGGCGCCCAGTGCCTGCGCGCGCTGCAGCTTCTCGTCGCTGCCCGACGTCACCCACACGTGGGCACCGCGCAGCTTCGCGATCTGCAAAGCCGCCAGCGCGACGCCGCCGCCAATGCCCCAGATGAGCACCGTCTCGCCGGGCTTGACCATCGCCCGCGAGACGACCATGCGCCATGCGGTAAGTGTCGCGAGGGAAAATGCCGCAGCCGCCGCGGAGGGTATCGTCTTTGGAATCGTCCTGACATTCGCGGCCGGCACGACCACATACTCGGCGATCGTTCCCGGGAGGTGCTCACCCAGAATGCCGTATTTCACACACAGCGGGTGATCGCCTTCGAGACAGAACTCGCACTTCCGGCAACTGATCCCTGGATTGATGATGACGGTATCACCGGGTGCGACGGAGGACACGTCGGTTCCCACCTGGTCCACGACGCCGGTGCCATCGGCTCCCATGATCCACGGCGGCGTGTTGGTCACGCCGGGCAGGCCTTCGATGACGAACAGATCGAGCCGGTTCAGGGCCGCCGCCGTCATGCGGATTCGTACGTCAGTTGGCGTGACCACCTGGGGTACGGGAAGGTCGTCTCGCACCTCGAGCTTGTCGAGACTGCCGTGCGCGGAAAGGGTCAGGGCGAGCAAGTGAGCGGGGTTGCGGGTCGTCGTGTCGTTGTGAGAGAGCCGTCGCCGTGCATAACTTATGGACTGATCACCGCGTTCAACAGCGCGCTTCCGCCCGACCACCTTCGGCGCACCCATGATCCCAATCAAGGTCCCACCCCTCGGCGAATCAGTTGTCGAAGCCACCATCGGCCGCTGGCTGAAGAACGAGGGTGACGCCGTGCAGACGGGCGACACCATCGTCGAGCTCGAGACCGACAAGATCAACGTCGAGGTGCCGGCGCAGAAGGCTGGCGTGCTGACGAAGCGGCTGAAGAACGAGGGCGACGTCGTGAAAGTTGACGAGATTCTCGGTGAGCTCGACGAGAACGCGACGGCTGGTGCGGCCACCGGCAGCCTGAAGGGTGCGGATGCCGGGAAGGAGACCGCTCCGGCGCAGAACCCCGAGAAGGCGACGTCAGCGCAGAACAGCGAGAAGGCGACGCCCGCGCCGAGCGGCGGATCGGCGGCTTCGACGGCGCCGGCGTCGGGCTCGACTGCCCCGTCACCTGCAGGCGCCACGCCGCCGGACGATGCGGCAACGCCAGCGTCCGATGCTGCGGCGACTGCTTCACCGGCGAAGGTCGCGCCGGCGGCCAGGCGTCTCGCCGCCGAAGAGCAGGCCGGCCTGTCGAAGGTGCAGGGGACAGGTCGCGGCGGGACGATCAGCAAGTCGGATGTGATCGAGCAGCGTGGTGGTGGAGCTGGGAATGCAGCTCCACCGGCGAAAGCCGCGCCACCCGCCGCCGGCACTGAAACGCGCGAAAAGATGACCACGCGCCGGAAGCGTATCGCGGAGCACCTGCTGCAGGCGAAGAATGCAACCGCGAGCCTGACCACCTTCAACGAGGTGGACATGACCGCGCTCAACCACCTCCGCGACAAGTTCAAGGAAAAGGTGGAGAAGGATCACGGCGTGAAGCTCACGTTCATGCCATTTTTCGTCCGCGCCGCCTGTTTGGCCCTGAAGCAGTATCCGGTGGCGAACGCAACGATTGATGGCGACTCGATCGTCTATCGTCACTACGTGAACATGGGGATCGCAGTGGCGTCGGAGCAGGGTCTCGTGGTGCCGAATCTCAAGGGCGCCGATCGCAAGGGACTGCTCGATATCTCGCGCGACATTGGTGCGGTGGCCAAGCGGGCCCGCGAGAACAAGCTCACGATGGATGACCTCACCGGCGGCACGTTCACGATCACGAATGGCGGGGTGTTCGGCTCGCTCGTGTCCACACCGATTCTGAACTACCCCCAGGTCGCGATCCTCGGTCTGCACAAGATTCAGGATCGCCCGGTGGCGGTCGATGGCGCGGTCGTGATCCGCCCAATGATGTATCTCGCGCTGACCTACGATCACCGCATCATCGATGGCCAGCAGGCGGTGCTTTTCCTGGTGCGTGTGAAGGAGTTGATCGAGGAGCCGGGGGCGATGCTGATCGAGTAGGGCCCGTGTCACCGCGCACGAGCGCAGTATTGTCACCCCGCACGAGCGCAGCGGCAACACTATTGTCACCCCGCACGAGCGCAGCGAGTGTCGGGCTCTACTCTCCTCTCGCTGCGACCTTCCACTCTGCCCTGATGGTAGAC
>JBKJRV010000115.1:0-3211 GCA_046593115.1 Gemmatimonadaceae bacterium | reverse complement strand
GGCCATGCGTATGCCCGACTCGTCAGCCGGCGCCAAGGGGAGCCGACAAGTGATCGACGCCGACGAGCGCGATCCATTGAGCGATTCGGCTGCTGGGCGGCGCGCCCTCATGCAGGGAGCGCGCGCAATCGCCGACGCACCGCTGCTCGCGTTGAACCGTCTTCATACTGCGCTTGCGCTGCTCGTTCCGGACGTGGACCACGACGATATTGCCACAGCTCTCGGCTTCATTGGCCGGTGCTACGACGAGCTCGCGTTGCACTGGGCGGCCAAACATTTCCATCTCGGGCTCGCATTCCATGCAGCCCGCGATGGCGCGCCAACTGAGCTTCGGCACCGCATCCCTACGGCACTCTTTCGCGCCGCACTTTGCGACTACCGGACCGGAGCGTACGCGGGCTTCTGTGAGCTTGCCCGCGGCGGACTAATCGTGCTCGACCACCTTGACGGGAACTGGGGCCTTCTTCCAGATGACATCGCGATAGCAATGAGGCAGGCAGCCAGCCGAGTCCACGCCGTGGCCAGCAGACACTTCCGATCCTATGCAGATGACACGCGGGAACTCAGCAGGATGTTTGGTGGCACGATGGAAGCGACAGCACGAGGGGTTGTCGCAAGCGTCGCGGAAGACCAGGTGCAGGAGTTTGCCGACTGTGCGGCTCCTCGAATCCTCTCGTGGCGCGCCCACGGAGCCACATGGAACCTTCTTACTCCTGCAGAACGGGACGGGACACTGGTTGGAGAGCGACTCGCTGCGACGATGCAGGCGCTACAGGCCGCGCTGGCCTCGCCTGACCTGTGCTGGCTACCAACGACTCTCAATGTCGCCGTCGAGATCGGCGATGAAATCGAGATCGCTGAGCGCCCAGACGCCGTCGATAGCTTCCGTGTCAGAATGCCAGTCGCTCCCGAGCATCCGCCGTTTGACGCTCACAGAGTTGAGACCTACCGAGCGGCAATTGCACTCACTGGCTATGTCACGCTCGTGCCGGTCGAGCGATATCTCTCTGAGATTCCGCCGCTCCGCAACTTCTTCCTTTCTCTTCCGTACGACGTCATGCTCGGGGGTTATCTCAGCGAGGAGTCGTTTGACCTATCTCGTCGACGCGCACTTGCCCTCGAACCACGGCTTGCGGCGCCTACGATGATTTCTGCCCACCTCGAATGGCCGACGGACCTCGGACCAACATATTCCGATCGCAAGGCGATCGCGCTTGTGCGGCAGGTCTATGACCGAGTACGAGACTGGCCCGAGCGGTGGGTTCAGCGGCTCGAGAACGATCAGCACTTTCCGACCGTGGTCCTGACACTCAGGTCCGAAGGATGGCTTGACTGGCATATCGCAGGAGCCCTCACGAAGGTATTCGAGCTCGACGGGGACGAGCGCTGGACCAACGCGGGTTCCACCGCAGCCGGTGCGGCTGGTTTCACCGAGCGGACCATACCTCCGGGTGCGCTCACCGAGGAACAGCTCCGTTTGGCGCGCGCGCTGTGCATTCTCGATCACCTCCAGTACTGGAATCTGCAGGTGAAATTCCGGGCAGATCCGGCGGCGCTTCAACAGGCACTAGACATTCGCTACCGGCACGGCGAGATCGACGTCGAGCACGAGCCATTCTTCGAGTCCACGAGTCCTGGTGGAGACGATCGCCCCGAAGAACGCGAGGTCCCGCGTGACGCTTCGGCCCGTGATACCGAGACAAGCCGGTCGGATGTGGCATCTCACATCGCCATTCTCTCTGCTGCGCCCGGCTGGCCCCATCTCTACCAAGCGCTGTGCGCCATCCCAGACGACGACATACCAGCGGTGATTGAACGTGGTGCAGGCAGGTGGTGGCATCAGGTCGCGGGAGCCGCGGGAGGAACCGGGCTCCGGGCCGCTGGCTTTCTCGACGCGGAAACGGCCCGTCCCAGTAGCCAGCTGCTGTCCGGCGTGCTCGAGCACTTTTGCGCGGAACTAGACGCCGGGAGCGCTGATCCCTCCGTCGTGTGGCAACTGGTCGGGGACTGCATTGGGTTGGGCTCACGACTTCCCGAGCGAGTTCGCGTTGCAGCGGCAGAGCTGTCGTTGAACGGCCTGGTGCGAATGAGTAAGTACGACGACATCGGGGCTGCCCTGATAAACACATTCACGCTCTCGCCGTGTGAGGCTCCGCAATTGGACGACAAACGTTTGGCGGTCCGTGCAGCGTGGGTCCTGATGGCCGAATTGCATCGCCAAGTCGAGGACGTGGGCAACCCGGACCGCCTGCCCGAGAGCCTCGATGTGCCGTCATCGGCTGAGCGGCAGAACCACGTCGAAGCGATTCCACGGTTCGCGCGAGCCCTTACTGATGCGCGGACGCTGCTCGGGAAGTACCTAGTTCTTTGCACCATCCCCCGGAACAGCCTCTCCGAGGTGGGGGACTGGCTCGCGGAGGACACGAAGTGCCCACCTGGGGGTCTCCTCGGCGACGAGTTGCTGGTTCGATGTGCGTTTGACAACTGGCCCTTTCGGATTGCGGGCTTGATTCGCATGGAGAAGGAGCACGCGGACGGCGACCTCCTGAAGACAATGTTGGAGGCCTGCCTTCAGCGCGTGGAGCCGGCGTCACCAACATGGGCGCCGGTTGCGGCGTTGTGTTACGAGTGCGCCGCCGTCGCGCCTGAGCTCGAGCCGGCTGCGCGGGTCGCCGCCGCCCAGGTGGGCTTGCGGTTCTTTGCGCCGCGTGCGGAGTACTCGGAAATGTCCCACGCGATCGAACGGCTGACCATAGAACCTTTTACTGATGAGGCGCTGGAAGACGAACGACGGTCGATCGCGGGCTCGAGAGTTCTGCTTGAGCGCGTCGCACGACGCCGCCGTTCACCTGATGACTCCGCGCTGCTAAAGATTGACGTCAATGACACCGACGTCGCGACGTACGCAGCAACGCTCGACGCTGCGCAGACGTATCTCGACTCCTACCTCGTACTCCGCACGATTCCGGACCATCTTCTTGTCCCAGTTGCTAGCCATCTGCACGGAGAACCTCTTCCGGCGCCAGCGGCGCCCGACGACGAGCGACTGATTAGCACGCATCCGCCTCTTGTTAATGATGCTGCTTTTCTGGCTTACAGCGCCGCGGGGAACGACTACATCCGCGCGACTGGATTTGTGTCGCTTCAGGCGTACTCGCGGGAAGCCTTGGTGGTGCGAGCGTTGGTCGCGGAAGGGCAAGAGGGGCTACCG
>JBKJRV010000414.1:0-5791 GCA_046593115.1 Gemmatimonadaceae bacterium | reverse complement strand
ACACGTGCAACCCGCTTTGGGTGCCCGACACGGCAGGTGTGTTCGACGCCTGCGGCGCGATCGTCTCCCTCGGGCTGGCGCGCTGGCCGCTGGTCCGGGGTGAGCGCGGTGGGGGCGCCGGGCGATCACGGTTCGCTAACGCCGCTCCTGATCCCCCAGCGGCGCCGCCACCCATCTCACGGAGCAGACTCTCCAGGTCCACTGACCGGTCCAGCAGCGCGAAGCGCACGAGCAATGTCTCCAGCAACAACTGCTGCTGCGAGCTGCGCTTGAACCGGGGCTCGATCTCCGTGATGGCGCTCAACATCCGAAGCAGATCCGGCGGAGTAAATACCGCACGCCGCTCCTCGATCGTTGCGCGGGCGCCGTCAGACACGTCCGCCGGGGTGCCGCCGAGCGTTGCCGTGAGCTGGGCGCGCAGCATGTCCGCGAGGCCCGCCAGGTAACCTCCGAAATCCACCCCGAGGTCCGCCAGCCGACGCACGGCCGGAAATACATCGGCGGCACGATGGCCGCCGAAGAGATCGAGCATCTCGAGATACTCGTCCTCGGCAACCAGGCCGAGCGCCTGACGTACCCGCTCGACGGTCACCGCGCCGTCGCCCAGTGCCAGGACCTGGTCGGTGAGACTCAGCGCATCACGCATGGAACCATCGGCTGCGCGCGCCAGCAGCGCGAGCGCGTCCGGCGCACTCTGAATCTTCTCGGCCGCCAGAATGGAGGTCAGGCGTTCACGCACCTCCGCCGGCCCAATCCGCTTGAAGTCGAATCGCTGGAGACGACTCAGCACCGGGGCCGCCATCTGCGCGATCTTCTGCGGCTCAGTCGTCGCAAAGACGAACACCACCCGCGGAGGCGGCTCCTCGAGCACCTTCAGCAGCGCATTCCACGCTTCGCGCGTGAGCATGTGCGCCTCATCGACGATATAGACCTTGTAGCGATCATCGCCGGACGGCGCGTACATCGCGCGCTCCCTCAACTCGCGGGCGTCGTCTACCCCGCGGTTGGATGCCGCATCGATCTCCACCACGTCCAGCGACGTGGACCCCGCCCAAATGCGCGTACACGACGTGCATTCCCCACATGGCTCGCCATCCGTGCGATCGGCGCGACGCTCGCAGTTGAGGGCCATGGCCAGCACACGGGCGAGCGTCGTCTTGCCTACGCCCCGCGGACCACATAGCAGGTAGCCATGCGCAACGCGTCCGCGCTCGATGGCGCCCTTGAGGGTAGTGGACACGTGCGTCTGCACCGCGACCGACGCGAAGTTCCGAGGGCGATACTTGCGGGCGAGAGCGAGCACTGGACGAGGCGCGTATCACGGGGAAGAAAACGGCGCGGGCGCCGCCACCGGCCGGTGGTCGGCTACCCGCGCCAAAACTCCAGGTCTGACGAAGCAACGCAAGACACCACGTACCGCTGCTACCTTTCGGTCCTGACGGAGTTGGTGGGCCTGAGCCCCCCGGGACCTGGAGCATCAGAAATATAGCCGGACGGCCCTGTCGAGGCCAGCAATCTTCTGTTGCTCTTGAGGGTTGCTTGTGAGTTGCTTTTACGTGTTGCTCTCTAAGCCGCGAGGAGCTCCGCGAGGGTCTCGGCCGCACGCTGGACGTCCTGTGCGGACACGTCGAGATGCGTCACTGCGCGAATGCGTGTTGGATTCCATGGCGTGATAAGCAAACCCCGCTCGGCCGCTGCGCTCACCAGCCGGCTGGCATCATGCGCCGGGGGCAGATCCACCATGACGATGTTCGTCTCCGGCCCCACCACGCGGGCACCACCCGCACCTTCGACGAGCCGCGCAAACGCACGCGCATTCGCATGGTCGTCCGATAGCCGGGAGAGGTGGTGATCCAGCCCATGCAGCACCCCCGCCGCCAGAATACCGGACTGGCGCATTCCTCCTCCGAGTCGCTTTCGCACGATCCGCGACCGCGCCATGTGCTCCGCACTGCCCACGAGTGCCGCGCCCACGGGTGCACCCAAGCCTTTCGCGAACGACACCATCACCGTGTCGGCACAACCAGCAAACTCCGCGAGCGAGGTGCCGCTGGCGGCAGACGCGTTCCAGATTCGGGCACCGTCCATGTGCACAGGAATCCTGCGGCCGTGGGCGACCTCCTGAATACGGCGCAACTCCGCCAGCGGCGTTATCCGCCCGCCCGCTCCGTTGTGCGTATTCTCCACGCAGACCAGCGACGCCTCCGGATAGTGCGGCGAGACCGGACGAAAGCTTCGAGAGAGTGACTCGGCGTCCATGACGCCCCCATCTTTCGCGGCCACGGGTCGCACCTGAACACCGCTGAGCGCCGCCGCCCCGGCGATCTCGTAGTGGAGGATGTGCGATTCACTATCCAGCAGGATCTCGGTTCCGGGCTGGGTGAGCACCCACACGGCGGCCTGGTTGGCCATCGTTCCCGTCGGGAAAAATACCCCGGCCTCCTTGCCCAGCATTTGGGCCACACGCGACTCCAGACGGCGAGTGGTGGGGTCGCCATCCAGCACATCATCGCCGACTTCGGCTTCAGCCATCGCCTTTCGCATGGCAGGCGTGGGTCGCGTCACGGTATCGCTTCGCATATCGATCATGCGACTAATGTATCGCGGCAGCGCGGCTAATAGAAACACAAAGCCCGCCTTGTGGGCGGGCCGTGGGCCATTCGGAAAAGCCGACTTTACGGCGTGCGCTTCTTGATCGTTGGGACCGTCATCTTGGTCGTATCTTTCTTGATGTCGACGTCCGGGGTAACGACGGTGACCGTGTCCTTGCCCATTTCGAGCGGAGATCTCACCGTGTCGGTGACCGTACCGATTACCGGTTTCTGCACTTCGTACTCGCCATCGCCTGTCTTCTTGCAAGCCGCGGTGGACAATGCCAACAGCGCGACCGCAACTGCCATTTTCTTACGCACGGGGAAGCCTCCGAGGGGGTGGGTCAAGCGGCGTCCCATATGGCAACCTTCGCGCCAGAGTCGAGGCCGGTTCAATAGATGGCGGTGGCGGTCGGCTAGCTCTCGAACACCTCGCGCTGCTGCCGTCTCACGCGGCGCAGCTCAAACACCTGTCCTACCTCGCCGCCGAGCAGGAAAATCAGAGCGGCGTAATAGGTCCAGATGACGATGATCACAACCGCATATAGGGAGCCCGTGTACAGGGACGCCGGATCCATGCGCTGCACCATGAGCGTGAACAGATTTTTGGCGACCTCGATCATCGTACTCGTGAACAGCGACGCGATCAGCGCCGTCTGCCAGCGAACCCGGCGAATGGGAAGCACCTTGTAGAGCGCGAAGAACATGAGGACGATCACCGCGAAGGCCAGAAACCGCCCGAACCCGTATTCGACGGCACCCATCGTCTCCGTCTGGAATCCTGCTGCAGTGAGCGCCCTGGCGCCCCGCGTTGTCGCGATCGCCAGGTAGGCGCTGAGGGCGGTATACGCGACGACCAGCAGGGTCGATACGATCGTCACCTGCACGTCAAAAATCTTTCCCTCGATGATCCCGCGCTCGTTCTCGATGTCGAACACGTTGGCGAGCACGGTTCGCATGGTTCCGAACAACCTGGTGGAGAACCAGACGAACCCGATCGCGCTGTACACGCCGATCTTGCCGCGCTTGTCGAGCACTTCGGTGAGCAACGCGTGTACGGGCGAATCGGGGGTCTCGGGATGCACCGGCAGGAGACGATCCAGCAGCAGGGAGACTTCCTGCGCCGAAGCCTTCGATTCGTGACCGAGCAGGTAGCCCAGCCCAGACACGAGCAGCAGAAAAAACGGGACGGCGGCGAGCAGGATATTGAATGCGATCCCACTCGCCAGAAAAAGCACGTTGTCTTCGTTGCTGTTGTCCCAGACCCGCTTGGCGTAGTCGCGGACCAGCCAGCCGACGCGAAGGTAAAGCGGACGCTTCGGCATGCCGAATCAGGTGGAGTGTGGCTGCCGCTAGTCGCCCGTGATGTCGTCGTCGAGCGACGCCGTCGCGTGCGATGGGCGAACACGCTGACTATTGGTGGCATACACGGCCTTCGTGTCAGCGATGCGCCGTTCCAGGTCGTCGCGCGCCTGTTGCGCGGCCGCCCGGCCTGCCTCGACCGCGCGACTCACCTGCTCCTTCTTGATATCGACAGCGTCGCGCACCGCGCCAACGCGGTCTTCCACTTCGGCGCGCGCGACCTCGAAGGTCTCCACGGCGGCATCCGTCACGCGGCCGACGCCACGACGAATGCGCCGACGTGTCTCGGAGCCGGAATGCGGCGCAAACAGGAGCGCCACACCGGCACCCACCGCCAGACCAATCAGCAGGGAGCTGATATCGCTGGAGTGCTTCTCGATGACCACATAGGGCTCATCGTCATCATCGAACTCGAACTGGGACATCGGTATCTCCGGTTTATTTTCCTTTCTTCTGCTTCGCCTTCAGGGGCGCCGCCTTGGGGGGAGCCGCCTTGGGGGGAGCCGCCTTCGGCAGCGCCGCCCTCGGGAGCGCCGCCTTCACCGGCGCAGAGCGCAGCACCTTCGCCGGCGTTCCGCTGCCGTTGCTGCCACTCCCACCATTGCCGTACAGCATCGACGACAGCTCGCCCTTCAAATCGCTTGCCGACATTCCGAGCATCTTGGCCGTACGATCAGCATCACCGCCCGTGGACGCAAAGGTGCGGAGCACCAGTTGACGACGAGCTTCCGCCACCGACGATCCAACGGGGATGGTGACGGATGTTGGCATCTCGCCCGTGCTGCGCAGGTGACGCGGCGCCACATCCGTCGCGGTGATCTTCGGTCCGCGCGACATGATGACCGCGCGCTCCACGGCGTTCTTCAACTCCCGGACGTTGCCTGGCCAGTGATACGCCAGGATCCATTCCTGTGCGCTCTCGTCGAATCCGGTGAACTTCTTCCCGTTCTGCGTGGAATAGCGGTCGAGGAACTCGTTGGCGAGGAGCATGATGTCGCCAATGCGCTCCCGCAGCGGTTGAAGAAACAACTCCACGACCGCCAGTCGATAGTACAGATCCTCACGAAGGCCCTTGTCCGCGAGCGCTTTCTGCAGATCCTGATTGGTCGCCGCCACAATGCGAATGTCGACGGAAATCTCCCGCTTGCCGCCCAGTCGCCTTACCTGACGGGACTCAATGGCGCGCAGCAGTTTCACCTGGATATCCGGCGACATCTCGGCCACTTCGTCGAGGAAGATCGTGCCCCCATGCGCCATCTCGAAGGCACCCGCCTTCTCGTTCGTTGACCCCGTGAACGCGCCCTTCTCGTGCCCGAACAGTTCATTCTCCAGAATGTCTTTCGGCAGCGCCGCGCAGTTCAGTGCGAAGAAGGGCCCCTTGGAGCGATCGCTCTTGGTGTGCAGCGCGCGGGGAACGAGCTCCTTGCCTGTACCGGACTCACCGAGAATGAGCACGTTCGCTGACGAGGGCGCCACGGCGTCGATCACACTATAGACGTGGCGCATCGCCTCGGACTGGCCGATCATCTCGCCGTAGTGCGTGAGCCCCTCGAGCTGCGACGTCAGCTCCCGGTTCTTCTGCTGCACATTGAACTTCTCAATGGCCTTCGGAATGAGTGCCTTGAGCCGGAGAAGCTTGTCCGCGTTCAGCGGCTTCTCGATATAGTCGTACGCGCCCTGTCGCATGGCCTGCACCGCCGAATCCACCGTCGCCTGGCCGGTGATGATGATGCATTCGGTGGGGATCGACTTCGCCTGCAGCGCCTTGAGCAGCCCGAGGCCATCGAGCTTCGGCATCTTCAGGTCGGCGAGCACCACACCAAACCGCTCCGCGGTCA
>JBKJRV010000208.1:0-2991 GCA_046593115.1 Gemmatimonadaceae bacterium | reverse complement strand
GCCGACCGCGTGAGTGCCAGCATGCGATGGTTGGCGAGGTCGATTCTCTGGGGCATGGACGGTTCGAAGCGAGATGGAGGAAGTGGTGCTTATCGTATTGCGTATTGCGTACTACGTAAATGCGCTTTGTGCCCGGTACGTCGGTGCATCACGTACGCGACCTTCAGCGGACCCCAAATAAGCTACTCAAAACTACTCGTTACGGCTCTCCTCATCAGCGGACGCCGGCTCGTTGTGGCTCTCTTCATCAGCGGACGCCGGCTCGTTGTGGCTCTCCTCATCGGCGGACGTCTGCTCGTCACGGCTCTCCTCATCGGGGGACGCTCGCGGTTCCCGGATCCGCCGGAGCAGCTCCGCCTCATCGATAGTCTCGATTCCCAGTGCCCGGGCCCTTTCGAGCTTCGTACCCGCCTCGTCCCCCGCGACCACAAAGCTTGTGCTCTTCGACACTGACGATGCAATGCGCCCGCCATTGCTCTCCACGAGCCTGGTGGCGTCCGTGCGCGACAGCGTTGGGAGCGTGCCCGTGATCACGACCGCCATGCCCCGCAGCGAATCGCCCGCCGATTCACTGCGAGGCTCGGCAAAATTGACACGCTGCGCTCCCAGCTTGGCCAGCACCCGCTGCGCGGTCGCGTCCGCGAAGAACGCGACGACCGCGCTCGCAATGATCTCGCCGATACCGGGAATCTCGAGCACCTGCTTCTCCGTGGCGGCCGCAAGCGCATCCATCGTCCCGAAGTGCCGGGCCAGTAGCTGCGACGCTCCCTCTCCCACGTGGCGAATGCCCAGCGCATTGATCAATCGCGACAGGGGTCGGGTCTTCGACTGCTCGATGGCCGCGATTAACTGCTCCGCACTGCGCGTCGCGAAGCGGTCGAGGCCGACGAGGTCATCGGAGGTGACCGAATAGATGTCGCCTACATCCGCAACGTGACCCGCGTCAATGAGCTGCTGAATGCGGGCATAGGACAGACCCCGGATGTCCATCGCCGAGCGTCCCGCGAAATGTACGAGCGACTCGATGCGTCGTCCCGGACAGGCCATGTTCGGGCAATAAATCCCGACGCCGTCCTCTTCCCGCTCCACCACGGTTTCACATCGCGGACAGTTCCGCGGCATCGCCCACACCTGCTCGGCCCCGGTGCGCTGCTCCGGAACCGGCCCGATCACCTGCGGAATGACCTCGCCGGCCCGCTTCACCTGTACCATGTCGCCAATCCGCAAATCCTTCTCGGCGATGAGATCCTCGTTGTGCAGATTCGCGAGCTTCACCATCGCGCCGCCGATCTCCACGGGATCGAGCACCGCGAATGGGGTGAGCACCCCCGTGCGTCCGACATTGACGTCGATATCGAGCAATCTCGTGATCGCGATGTCCGGCGCAAACTTGCGCGCAATCGCCCACCGTGGCTCCCGACCGCCAATGACGCCCAGCTCTTCCTGAAGCCGCAGATCATCCACCTTCACGACAAGGCCATCGATCGCGAAGGGCAATCGTGCTCGCGCGGAGTGCTCCACATGGCTTGCATGTACGAAGACGTCGGCGAGTGTCGCGCAGCGTGTCCGTTCCGGCGCCACGGGAATCCCCCAGCTCTGCAACGTGTCGAGCAGCTCCCACTGCGTGCTGAAGGGGAGTTTCACGCCAGACGGCGCCGCGACGGAGTAGCCGTAGAAGCCGAGCATTCGGGTGCGCGTGATTTCTGGGTCGAGCTGGCGGAGTGACCCGGCTGCGGAATTCCTCGGATTTGCGAAGACCGCGTCCCCCGCTTTCACGCGGCTCTCGTTCATTCGCTCGAAGGCGTCGAACGTCATGTAGATCTCGCCGCGAATCTCGAACAGGGCAGGGAATCCGCTGCCGCGCAGCTTGAGCGGTACCGCGCGGACCGTTCGCAGATTGGGTGTCACCACTTCACCGATCACGCCGTTGCCGCGTGTAGCGCCGGAGATGAGCGTCCCATTCTGATACGTCAGCGCGACCGCGGTTCCGTCGATCTTGAGCTCCGTGACGTAGCCGGTGCGGGCTTCTTCGCCGGCCACGCGGACCAGGCGCTCTTCCCACGCCGCGAGCTCGTCATCGGTAAAGGCGTTGCCAAGGGAGAGCATTGGCATGAGGTGCGTCTGCTTGTCGAGATGGCTCTGCGGCGCCGCGCCAACACGCAACGTCGGCGAATCGCCGGTCCGGAGTGTGGGGTGAGCCTGCTCCAGGTCGCGCAGCTCTCGAAAAAGCTGGTCGTATTCCCGGTCCGCGAGGGAAGGGCGGTCGAGAACGTAGTAGTCGTGATTGGCGCGCTCGATCGCTTCCCGCAGTGTGCCCGCGCGAGCCGCGAGCGTCGGATCGACGGTCAGCGGGCCAGCCCCCGCGTCCTACCCCTTGGCCTCTTCACCAATGACCTGCATCGCGACGTTGACCAGCCGCTCCAGTTCCTCATCCGACGCCTTCGGCAGGAGGGACTCGGCCCAGAGATGCTCTTCGCTCCTGGTGTAGCGCTCGAGCAGGCGGCGAATGAAGCCGAGCATTGCGATGCGCTGGAGATCGGCGCTGCGCTGGCTCTGCGACACCTCGTGCTGCGCCCGGACCAGTGATTCAAAGCGGTGCGCGTTGCGCAATGCCTTTCCGGTGAGCGATCCGATGACCTGGCAGAAGCGCACATCGCTCTCGGAGAATGGCGTCCCATCGCGTTCGGTTCGGAGGAAGATGGCGCCGATGACCGTGCCCTGGGACTTGATGGGGACGACGATAATCGAGCGGACGTTGCGCAGATCGAGCTGGCTCTTGACCTCCCGCATCATCGGGTGGATGGACGCGTCGGGAATGAACACTGTCTCGCCGGACTCGAACGCCCGCTTCAGCTCCGGGTAGCGGTCGAGATCGACAACGAGATTCCGGATGCTCGGGTCTTCATAGCTCGCGACGAGCCGTACTTCGGCGTTGTCGCCCGCGAGGAAGATGGAGGAGCGGTCGAGTCCGAACGTCTCGCCCAGCTTGCG
>JBKJRV010000090.1:0-2648 GCA_046593115.1 Gemmatimonadaceae bacterium | reverse complement strand
TAGGGAAGTTCAGTTGATCGCCGATAGCCGCCTCTGACGTTCAGGCAGCTGTACCGCTCATTGTGATCCCGAAGCTGCTGTACGATCGCCACCTGACTGTAAGCCTACTTGAACAGGCGCTTTCGGAGACGCGAGCGTAGGTCATCCAGTGGATAAGTCAGGTGCAGGACTCAAGGGCGGCAGCAAGAAGATGACCTTGGCAAGCGCATTGTTCTTCCGAAAAGGAAATCCTATGCTCGGAAACAAGAGCGCACCACATCTCAAAGACGGGACAAAAAGAGTTTCCTTTCTCGGGAGTCCGCGCGTCGGAGGCGCTGTCGGAAGGGGAAGCCTCTTTATTACTGCCGGTACTTTCGCATACGATGCGACCAGCGTCGCTATGTGTACCTCCGAGATCATGCCATGATGCTCTCGGGAATCGATCCAGAGCCTCGCGACGTAGCTGCCTCGCTCATTGCTCAGTTCAGAGATGGCGTCATCAGCTTTGATGAGCTCGAGGTTCGATGGCCCGACAGTGCAGACCTGGCGTTGAAGGGCATCAGTGAAGGACTCTGGGACTGGTTCTACAGCGACCTGAACCATGTAGTAATCGGGCCTAAACGCCAGTTGACCTCCGAGGAAGCTGATCTGCTGGATCGATGCGTCCTTTTCCTGCGGGCGACGCTACCGTATAAATGGCAACTGCCTGTTTTCAGCATCTCAAGCCTTATTGGACGCGTATTCAAGAAGCGTGAGAATCAAATACCATCGGCAGAGCAAGGGGATCGGGACGTGTGGCCCTTTTTCCGTCGAGATGAGTTGAAAGGTTGAGTTTTTAGGCTTTGTGCTAATCCCGTCACTCCTGGGAAGCTGTTACCATCAAACGCATCAGGACGATACCGTCTACGTTCTCGGAAGAGTGTGCGGACGGAAATAATAAGCAGCTCACATCACATGATTCCCTGGTTCGTCGGCTCGATTTGGGTTGCTTGCATCACAATGGCAGTAATAACCGTGCTGCTTGTCAAATCGCGCCCGACACCTCGCATCCTTTTTATTGCCGCCGGCTGATCCTTCTCACACAAGTGGTCTGTTCGGGGCATTTCCCCTATCGCTATTGGTACGTGCCCTCGCAGTGGATTCCAGCACCTCCGCTCCTGCTAACTGGACTTGTTTGGTGGCTGAGGCAAAGAAATGGCCGAGTTTTGATATTGCTTCTCTCGGTCAGCACGTACGCGTCGACGGCAATTGCCGCAAACGGCGTTTTCCACACCTAAGAAAGCGACATCGACGTCTGTGGAGGCTTCCGTCAAGGTGCTCCCGATGACAATTCCAGCATGCTACCGGGACTCGCTCGTTGACGGACCCTTCTGTTTGCCTCAACGCTGCAGAATAGCTCGCGCGCCTAGTCCTGTTTGCGAACGGTGGGATACTGGATGCCGAGCTGCTCCAGATACGTCGCATATTTCGTCGGATCGTAGTAGAACTTCTTCATCTCCGGACGATAGCGCGCCATAATGTTCGCGTTCAGCTCGGTCGCCGGGCGATCTCCCGCTCGCAGCAGCGGGGTGTACTTCACGTCCTTCTGCTGAACCTCGCGAAAGTATTTCCACGCTTCGGGAAGCAGCGCCGGCTTCAGCAACAGATCCAGAATGGTGAGCGCTTCGACTTTCGCTCCTGCGACCACACCCTTGTGAGCGATGGGCGTCGCCATCGCGATTGCATTCGCCCAGTTGTGACCCGGCAGATTCGGAATATTGGACGGATATGACAAGGTGACTGTCGGGACAACCCAGGACACATCGCCTATGTCATCCGAGCCGCCGCCGCGCTGCTCGTCATCAGGCTTTGGCGCTTCGAGGATCGCGAGTGCCGTATCGAGTCCCTTCTCCGGCTCCTTGAGCTCCTTCTGGAGAGCTTTTGCGAGCGTTTGGTCGGCGGTGCTCCACGTCGGCATGCCCACCGTTTTCGCGTTGCTAGTCATCGCCTCCGCCACGGGTTTGTTGAAATGCCGAGGCCAGGCAGTGCCGAGCATGCGCGTGCTCGCGTGGGTAGTGCCGGTCATGAGTGCGGCACCCTTCGCCATGTCATTGGCGATCGTGAACAGTTCCTGGATGTGCGCATAGTCGATCTCGCGCAGGTAATACCATACCGAGGCGCGACGCGGGACCACGTTGGGTTGATCGCCGCCATCGCGAATCACATAGTGGACGCGATGCTGCGGTCGCAGATGCTCCCGCCGGTAGTTCCAGCCCGCATTCATGAGCTCAACGGCATCCAGCGCGCTCCGTCCTCTCCAGGGGGCGCCCGCCGAGTGCGCAGTCTGCCCTTCGAACGTGAACTCCACCGAGACCAGCCCGCTGCCGGTGGACGCGCCCCACGACGTACCGAGCTTGCTACCGACGTGGGTGAAGATCACGAAGTCCACGTCCTTGAATACGCCCTCGCGAACGAAATAGGCCTTGGCGCCAACCAGCTCTTCGGCCACTCCTGGCCAGAGCATCAGGGTGCCGGGAATTTTTTCGCGCTCCATGATCTTCTTCACCGCGAGCGCGGCCGCAATGTTGACGGCCTGCCCCGAGTTGTGCCCTTCGCCATGCCCCGGAGCGCCGTCCACCAGCGGATCGCGATAGGCGACGCCCGGCTTCTGCGACGCCTGCGGGATGCCG
>JBKJRV010000004.1:0-2593 GCA_046593115.1 Gemmatimonadaceae bacterium | reverse complement strand
CGGATCCTGACGCAAAAATGCCTTCAGCGCCGCGGCGAACGTCATGCCGATCTCGGTGCGTACCTGCACCTGATTGATACCGTAGAGGTTGTACTCGACTGGATCTTCAGCGGTCATGATGTTGACGTTGACGCTGTTCACCTTTGATAGAGCCGAATAGAGCGTCGTCGTCTTTCCTGAACCCGTCGGGCCAGTGACGAGCACCATGCCGTAAGGATTTGCGGTGGCGTCGCGGATCTCACGCTCTGCCCTGGGCTCGATGCCGAAGCCCTGCAGGTCGAGGTTGAGGTTTCCCTTGTCGAGAATTCGGAGCACAACCTTTTCGCCGAAGAGCGTCGGAAGCGTCGACACGCGATAATCGATGACGCGATTGAGAATCTTCAGCTTGATGCGGCCGTCCTGCGGGATCCGGCGCTCCGAGATGTTCAGGTTCGCCATGATCTTGAAACGGGAAATAAGGGCCGACCTAAGCTTGAGAGGCGGCTTCATGATTTCCTGGAGAACGCCGTCGATGCGGTAGCGCACGCGGAGCTCGTGCTCGAAGCACTCGAAGTGAATGTCGGACGCGCCGCGTTTCACGGCGTCCGTGAGAATGCCGTTGATCAGCTTGACGACGGGC
The DNA here is from genome assembly GCA_046593115.1 of Gemmatimonadaceae bacterium. Lineage (GTDB taxonomy): Bacteria > Gemmatimonadota > Gemmatimonadetes > Gemmatimonadales > Gemmatimonadaceae > JBKJRV01. Next base: position 1,974 of record JBKJRV010000004.1, on the reverse strand, counting down.
GCGTCCTCCATCGCCGCCGCCATGGCGGCCGCGGAGAGGTCTTCTTCCTTTTCCTGAACGACTTCGACCTCACCTTCCGCATCGAGTCCCTCGATCTCCTTCATGAGGTTGGACATTTGCATGTCCGAGGACTCGTAGTGCTTCTCGATCGCGTTGCGAAGCGTGAACTCGCCGGCGATGACCGGGAAGATGTCGTAGCGGGTGATGAACTTCAGGTCTTCGATGATCCCGAGGTTCGTGGGATCCGCCATCGCGACCGTCAGCGTGCGTCCGTCCTTCTTGAGCGGGAGGACGAGATGCTTCGTCGCCAGGTCGGCGGGGATCAACTTCGCGATTTTCGGATCGACTTCGAACTTCGAAAGGTCGACGGCCGGCATGCGGTATTGCCGCGCCAGCATCTTGGTCAGCTCGGTCTCCTGGATGAAGCCCAGCTTGACGAGGTTGTACCCGACGCGGGTTCCGCTCGCCTTCTGTTCCTGGAGCGCCCTTTCGAGCTGTTCCTTGCTGATGAGCCCTTCTTTCATCAGCAGGTCGCCCAGACGCTCAGCGGTGGCGGCTGCGGGTGCGGCCATGAATGCTCGAGGGTGTTTCGGGGAGGGACGACGTGGGCAGATGTGCCCGGTTCTTCAACCTGTTTCATCCCGCAAGCACTGTCAAGGACGCGGTTTGCGCGTGTGATGAGGCGCGTTCGCACCCGGTGTCGGCAATACGGGAGGGCTGTGGATAATGGACGCGCCGAGCCGCATAACGTCACCCCGCAGCACATTGTCCTGTCATCCGACAGGACAATGTGCTCCAACGGCAGTCAGCGCGCCTGATCGTAGAAGGTGAGCGTCGCCGCTTTCCTGGACACGTCGCGGTTCAGCGACAGTTCCGGGGAACGTTTGCCGCATCGCGCGCGCGACCCGAGAACGTCACGTATTCGGACAATCGTTCGACGGTCCGTGACCCTATACCGCGAACGCGCTTGAGTGCGCCGAGCGATCCGAATGGGCCACAAGCTTCCCGGTTCTCAAGGATGCGCATGGCCAGGCTCGGGCCCACCAGGGGCAGCGACTCCAGCTCCCGCTGATCAGCGACGTCGAGATCGATCCGCCGCGCTGGCGCTCTCGCGTCACTTCCCTTGCGGCGCGGCGCCACGGCCTCCCCGGGATCATCGCGACGCTGGGGGACCGCCGTGATGTCCAGCAGATCGGCCGAAGGGCGGAGATGTTCGGTTGCCGCCGCTGCGGGTTCTCGCGCTGCGCCGCCGCGCGAGAACCGGGATTTCTTTCTCGACCCCCGTTCCGCGACGGCGGCGTCTACCGCGTGTAACTGGCGAACGAGGGCAGCAGAGTCCGACGCAGGGGGATTAACGCGATCGGCGCGCGCGCGTACGACCCGAACCCCCGTGCCCAGCACCGTGAGCGCGAGCAGAAATCCGAGCGCCTGCTGTTCCTGCGCGGTCATCGCTCAGAAATGCCGCGCGTGTCGCTGCGGAGGGAAACCGCTCTATTGCCTTCCGGCGCTTCCCAGCGCGCGACGGGCCGGGACCCGGAAACGCTTCACACCACGCCGCTCACACCACGCACCGCCCGACAGATGGAAGAAGTCGAGGGCGACCCGCGTCAGAGCTAATGAACCGGATCTTCCTCACCATTCGACACGGAGCTTTCCATGCGCAAGGCATTCATTCCCGTCATCTTCGCCGCGGCCGCAGCCCTGACCGCTTTCGCGCCCATGGGCGGCTGGGCCACCATCACCGCTGATGCGCGCCCTGACTCGGTACTCGCCGGACAGCCCATGAAGCTGTCGTTCATCGTGAAGCAGCACGGTGTGACGCCGATGAATGGTCTCAAGCCCCGCATTGAGCTACGGTCGGAAGGGCGCGATACCGTTCGGCTCATGGCAACGCCACTGAAAAAGGAAGCCGGCCGCTACACTGCGACGCTGCGCTTCCCCGCAGGCGGTGAGTGGTTCATCAACATCCACAGC
>JBKJRV010000097.1:0-4819 GCA_046593115.1 Gemmatimonadaceae bacterium | reverse complement strand
GCTTCGACCTCGCGCGTTTCGGCATGGAACGCATGAGTTTCAGCCCCCGGCAGGCGGATGTGCTCATTTGCGCTGGCCGGGTGCCGTTCAAGCTTGCCCCGATCATTCGCCGCATCTGGCAGCAAATGCCCCAGCCCAAGTGGTGCATCGCGATGGGTGCCTGTGCGTCCACGGGCAACATGTTCGACAACTACGCCGTGGTGCAGGGCATCGATACGATCATTCCAGTGGACGTGTACGTGCCTGGATGCCCGCCGCGCCCCGAAGCGCTGATCTACGGCATCATGATGCTGCATGAGAAGATCAAGCGGGAACGGATGGCCGACAAATCCCTCCGCCGCGAAATCGAGCCGGATCCCAACAGCCAGCTCTATATCGCCGCGTCGAAGATCGACGAGCTCTCGGAGCCATTCGGCAATTCGGTGAACCAGACGCGATCGGGTCTGTGACGGCGCCATTCCAGCCGACGCTTCCCGGTCACGCGCTGAGCGAGACCGCGACTCCATCCACGCCGCGTAACGTCCCGCACCAGGGTGGACCGGCCAATCCGTCCGCGGCCGCGTTACAACAGCAGTTTGGATCGGCCATCGTCCGCGTTGACGTCGGCTGGGGCGAGACGACAGTGGTCGTGAAGCTCGAGCAGCTGTTCGCGGTAGTGCGATGGCTCAAGACCGCCGATGACCAGCGCTACGACTATCTGAGCGACGTGACCGCGGTTGAATACCGAGATGTCGGTCGCGCGATCGAAGTGGTCTGGCACCTGCGCTCCCTGCCGTTCCGTCGTTTTCTACGCCTCAAGGTGATGCTGGAGAAGGGCAGCGCGCTCTCGGTCCCGAGCGTCGTGCCCCTCTACGCTGGCGCCAACTGGCTCGAGCGCGAATGCTGGGACATGTTCGGTATTCGCTTCGAAGGCCATCCCGACCTGCGCCGCATCCTGATGTGGGAGTCGTTCAAGGAAGGCTTCCCGTTGCGCAAGGATTTCCCGCTGCGCGGACGGTTCAGTCGCTCGGAACAACTGCGGCAGGCGCTCAGCGCGAATCCCGAGGCGCGGTATTCAATGGAAGAACTCTCCATCGCGGATGCCTTCGAGGATCTGCCCGCTGACATGCGCACGCGCATCGACACCGGCGTCAGGACGGGCGAGTAGCCATGGCCGAGAAGCGCACCATCGAAGTGGGGCTGTCGACGAACGGGCTCGACGCGCAGGGCCGCCCGCAGCGGATTCCGCTGGTTCTCGATAACGGGGGATCAAACGTCGCGGTCGCCGAGCTCCCGCCTCTGGAGCCCGATTTCGCCGATGAGCACATGCTCATCAACATCGGGCCGCAGCACCCGGCAACACACGGAGTGCTCCGTCTCGTGCTGGAGCTCGATGGTGAAACCGTGGTGCGTTGCATTCCGCACCTGGGCTATCTGCACTGCGGCTTCGAGAAAACGGGCGAGTACCGGCAGTACAACCAGATCATTACCTACACCGACCGCGAAGATTACCTCAATTCGATGGGCAATAACGTCGCCTTCGCGCTCGGCGCGGAGCGACTGTTCGGCATCGAGATCACCGAGCGGTGCAAGGTGTTGCGGGTCATTGCCGCCGAGCTCTCGCGGATCATCTCGCATCTGGTGTGGCTGGGCACGACGTGCATCGATATCGGCGCGTTCACACCGTTCCTGTGGTCGTTCCAGGAGCGGGAAAATGTCTACAATCTGTTCGAGGCATGGGTTGGCGCGCGGCTGACAACGACGGCAACGCGCGTGGGCGGCATGGCGGCCGATCTACCGGCGGGCTGGATGGACGGACTGCGCAACTTCATCCGCACCTTCCCGAAGACGATCGACGAAGTCGACAAGATGCTCACGCGGAACGGCATCTGGGTTGGCCGGACCGTCGGCCTGGGCGTCATGACCGCCGAGGAAGCAGTGAATTACGGACTCTCGGGACCGATGCTCCGGGCCTCCGGTGTCGCGTACGACGTGCGCAAGGATTTTCCGTATCTCGATTACGAGACGTACGACTTCGACGTGCCGGTCGGCAGCAACGGTGATGTCTACGATCGCTTCCTGGTGCGCATGGAGGAGCTGCGGCAGTCTGTGCGTATCCTCCAGCAGGCGGCTGACCGGCTGCCCGAGGGACCGATCAACATTGATGATCACCGGATCATCCTGCCGCCGAAGTCGAAGGCGATGAGCGAGATGGAGGTCATGATCCATCACTTCAAGCAGGTGATGGAAGGTCCGCGTCCTCCGATCGGCGAGTCCTACGTGGCCGTTGAGTCGCCAAAGGGAGAGAAGGGTTACTACATGGTCTCCGATGGCACGGCCAAGCCGGTGCGCTGGCGCATTCGTCCGCCGTCGTTCGTGAACCTGTCCGCGATTCCGAAGATGGTGGAGGGACACCTGCTGTCGGACGTGATCGCGATCAACGCCAGCATCGATATTGTCATGGGAGAAATTGACCGTTGAGCGCTGACGAGCAGGGCAGCATGCACTCCCCGGCGCATGCATCGCACGGGGAGCGCGGCCACGATCACGGCGAAGAGCACGAGCCAATTTTCGTCGGTGAGCGGCGCGCCCGGCTCGACGAGCTGCTGACACGCTACCCGCAGAAGATGGCCGTGCTCCTGCCGGCGCTCTGGATGGTGCAGGAGGCGCGCGGCTGGGTGAGCGAGCGCGCGATGGCCGAGATTGCGGAAGTGCTCGGCCTGACGCCCGCGTACGTGAAGGGCGTGGTCACCTTCTATTACATGTACCATCAGCACCCGGTTGGAAAATACTTCATCCAGGTGTGCACCACGTCGCCATGCAACGTGTGTGGCGCCGAGGATGTCATGAAGGCGCTCCTTCGCCATACCGGCACCGGCGAAGCGGGCGTTACCTCCCCCGACGGCAAGTACACCGTGATCGAAGTAGAATGCCTCGGCGCCTGCGGATTCGCGACGCCGATCATGATCAATGACGAATTCGTCGAATCGGTGACGCCGGAGCGCGTTCCCGACATGCTCGCCAAACTGCGCTGATGGGATATCCACACAAGTCACACGAGCGAGAGACCACCGTTCTCTCGAAACATTTCGGCGATCCCGAGGGGGCAGGCCTGGACGGCTGGCGCAAGCGCGGCGGCTACAAGGCGCTCGAGCAGGCGCTCGGTGGGCAGCCGGCCGACATTGTGAACGTCGTCAAGGAATCGGGGCTGCGCGGTCGCGGAGGCGCTGGCTTTCCCACCGGCATGAAGTGGTCGTTCATGAAGCCCGGCGACGGCAAGCCGCACTATCTCTGCTGCAACGCCGACGAGTCCGAGCCCGGAACGTTCAAGGATCGCGAGATCATGCGGTGGACGCCGCACGCGCTCGTCGAAGGGTGCGCGATCGGCGCGTACGCGATCGGTGCCGAGACGAGCTACGTGTACATTCGTGGCGAGTTTACCGAGCCCATCGTGCGCATGGAAGCTGCGATTGCCGAGGCGTACAAGGCGGGCATCCTCGGCAAGAACGCCATGGGCACGGGAAAGCGCGTCGACGTCTACGTGCACAAGGGCGCAGGCGCTTACATCTGCGGTGAGGAGACCGCGCTGATGAACTCGCTCGAGGGACGGCGAGGCAATCCGCGCATCAAGCCGCCATTCCCGGCAGTCGCGGGACTGTTTGGCCAGCCGACCACGATCAACAATGTCGAGACGCTTGCCGCGGTGCCGCACATCCTCACGCAGGGCGCAGCCTGGTACAAGGGCATGTCGCTGTCGAGCGCGAAAAGCACGGGCACCAAGCTGTACTCGGTGTGCGGGAATGTCGCGCGTCCCGGCAACTACGAGGTCGTGATGGGATTTCCGTTCAAGGAATTCCTGTATGACCTGTGCGGCGGTCCGCTGCCGGGCCGGATGTTCAAGGCCTGCATTCCGGGTGGCGCCTCCGTACCGATCCAGACCATGGAAGAAGCAGAATCGACCATGATGGATTACGAGGGCTTCGTGGCTGGCGGCTCCATGCTGGGGTCGGGTGGCGTGATCATGCTCGACGACCGGCAGTGCATGGTGAAGCAGATCGGCCGTCTTGCGCGGTTCTTTGCGCACGAGAGCTGCGCGCAGTGTACGCAGTGCCGTGAAGGCACCGCGTGGGTCACGAAGATCCTCGAGCGCATCGAGGCCGGGGAAGGGGTGATGAGCGATCTCGACACGCTCCTGGATCTCTCCGAGCAGATGACCGGCAAGACCATTTGCGTGCTCAGCGATTCATGCGCGACGCCGATCGTGTCGGGGATCAAGAAGTTCCGCTCGGAGTTCGAGGCGCATATCACGGGCAAGCGGTGCCCCCTGAAGCCGGCTGCCTGATGACCGCTCCGATGCAGGCGCCCCCGAAGCAGGTTACGCTGCTGGTTGAAGGCCGCTCCGTGACGGTCGCAGAGGGCACGTCCATTCTCGAGGCGGCGAAGACCGTCGGCGTCCTCATTCCGCACTACTGTTACCATCCCGGCCTTCCGGTCGCCGGCGTCTGTCGCATGTGCCTCGTCGAGGTCGAGAAGGCGCCGAAGCTCGCGCCTGCCTGCGCCACGGCGGCCGTCGACGGCCAGGTGGTGCACGTGCATTCGGAAAAAGCGCGGGAAGCCCGGAAGGGCGTCCTCGAGTTTCTGCTCATCAATCATCCGCTCGATTGCCCCATCTGCGATCAGTCGGGCGAGTGCGAGCTGCAGGACTACACCTATCAGGAAGGGCGCCACGACTCCCGCTACCAGGAGCCCAAGCGCTTCAATCCGGTGGAGGATTTCGGCGGTGACGTGATGTATGTCGCGAACCGCTGCATCCTGTGCACGCGCTGCGTCCGGTTCATGG
>JBKJRV010000198.1:0-2933 GCA_046593115.1 Gemmatimonadaceae bacterium | reverse complement strand
GGCGGAAGTCGCGACGACGCTGCGCACCGCGCGCTCGCCGCTGCGGATATCGAACGCTTCCTGTCACGCCGCGATTCGCCAACCGCACGCCCGGAGCCGATGCCGGCACCACCCGGGACACCCATTGGAGGCGCGGAGCGCCCATAATGCTTGACGGTATACGGAAGTTTTTTGGCGAGCGCATTCAGCCCGCCGAAGCCGCCGTTCTCGGGCCCGAGCGCATCAAGCTGGCGGCGTGTGCCCTGCTGCTGGAACTCGCCCACGCAGACGATGAGTTCAGTGAGGCCGAACGCGCACATGTTGACTCGGTCCTCCTGCGGCACTTCGACCTCGACGCCGACTCCGCCCGGTCCCTGATTGCCCTCGCTGACCAGGAACGGAAGCAGGCTGTGGACCTGTGGCAGTTCACCTCGCTCATCGCCACGAGCTACGACCTGGGACAGAAGATGCTGCTGGCCGAAGTCATGTGGGGGCTCATCCTGGTCGATGGCCATGTCGCCGAGCACGAGGCTTACCTGGTGAGGAAAATGGCCAATCTGCTCGGTCTTGAGGCTGGCTATCTGTCGGAGGCGCGCGCGCAGGCCGCGGCCCGATTGTCATGAGCCGCAGCAAGCTGCCGAAAAAGCCGCTCTTCGAGATTCGTCGCTCCGCCATCCAGGGTCGAGGGGCGTTCGCACTCGAGCGCATCAGGAAGGGCACGCTGATCGCCGAGTACACGGGCGAGAAGATCGGTAACGAGGAATCCGACCGGCGGTACGACGAAGGGAAAATGAAGCGGCATCACACCTTTCTCTTCGTCATCAGTAATCGCACCGTGGTGGACGGCGCCGTGGACGGCAACGATTCCATCTACATCAATCATTCGTGCGACCCGAACTGCGAAACGTATATTGAGCGCGGTCGCATTTTCATCGAGGCGGTCAGGGATATTCCCGCCGATGCGGAACTTGCCTACGACTACCTGTACGATCGCGAGGACGATGCGAAGGATGGCATCGAGGACTACTACAAGTGCCTGTGCGGCAGTCGAAAGTGTCGCGGGACGATACTGGCTCCCGAAACCGAGGAGGACAAGGCAAAGCGGTTGAAGCGCGCGGAAAAGGCGCGTCGAGCCAGTGAACGCGAGAAAGAAAAGAAAGCGGCCAGAAAGAAGACGCTGCGGCGCAGGAAACCGTCAGCCAAACGAGAGCGGGCAGGTAACTGATCGTTCTGCGAGTGCGACATCGTGTCCTGAGCAGGTGGCCTCGGCATGATTAAGCTGATGCAACCGGCGCGCACCTCACTACGCCCGTACGCAGTACGCAATACGCAATACGCAATACGCAGCAGGCTACCTGATCGGATTCCCCGGTTCGTCACTCCCGTCGGCAAACGGCCTGATCTTCCGGTAGGCGTCGACAGCATGGCGTAGTGCCAGGAGCGCCGATGCCTCCAGATCATACTCGACCGCAAGCTCACCCAGCTTCTCAGTCGAGTGATTGCGCAGTGCGCGCGTCGAGAGATCCGCTCCGCGATGATGGCGAAGATATTCGCGGGTCGCGTGCCATACCATGTTGGCCTTGTGACGCCAGTCGGCATCGCCGTTCGACGTCGCCTCGGAAACGGCCGCGCGATATACCTCGGCCAGCTTGGCGAGCTGCTCATCGCATACCGCCACGATGGTCGCCGCCGCACTCTGCTCTTCGTGCGTAACCGCGATGCCGATGAGCCGCGCATATCGCTTGTGCTGCCGACAGCATTCGGCCGCCGATCGGAACAGCGCGTCCGCCGAGTCACAGAGCGACGGCGGCGAATCCGTAATGTGGCCCGGAGGCGCAACGATTCGGGGTTGAAGCTTTGTCCTTGTCATTCCGGAAGATAGCGCCGTACCAGCCAGCATGGTGTACCGGTTGTGATGTCAATCACGTCGCAAGGAACAATCATGAGCACATTTTAATGAAGAAAATGCTGGCGCCCGCGTTGGGCATGGCGTATGCATTTCTCAAGTCCAACCAGTAGCGAGGTTGCCATGAGTCGCCGATCCGCCATCGATCCGCTGAAGCCAGTGCTTCGTCATGTGGAAGAAGAGCTCCAGGCGAACGTGGCCAAGGTGTGCAGCTCGCCCCAGATGAGCGAAGAGTCCACCGGGGAGCTCGAGAAGCTTAGTGACACCCTTCAGACAGCCGCGCGTCAGGCCAGGGCGGCCGCAGGGCTCCGTCGTCGCATGAATGCCAGCACCGTGAGCGAGCGCATGAACGAACGCCTGTCAACGCCGCCGGATGCCGAGCAAGTGGGTCAGCCGGTAGCAAAGCCCGCGACGGGCTGACGCCTACTTCCGTCGCACCAGCGGAAGCGGAAGCCGCGGCAGACGCTCCGCGCGGTCCGCCGTCTGATACACAACGCTCGCAGCTACGACCGCCGCCTGCTTCAGGTCCTCACCCGCAAGGTTGAGCGCGACGTCCAGATTGGTGTGATGCGTGCGCGTTTCGTAGTCCAGCGGGTCCTGAATGAACGTGAAGGCAGGAATGCCGATGGCGCTGATGGGCATGTGATCCGTGCTTCCCACGTTGGCAATCGTCAGCGTTGAGGCGCCAAGGTCCCGGAGCGGATCCAGCATCCCGGCGAAGATCGGTCGGACCGCAGCATTCCCCTGCATGTAGATCCCGCGAATGCGTCCGGTGCCGTTGTCAATGTTGAAGTACGCCGACACGGTGGCCTGGGCCGGCTTCACAACCATCGTCTCCGGATCCCCGAAGTGTTTCCGCACATAGCCCATGGACCCGTAGTAGTCCTCGTGCTCCTCGCCATCCCAGAGCACGACACGAATCGTCCGCTTCGGTCGCGCCCCAATGACCGTCAAAATGCGCATCACTTCCATCGCGACCGCGCATCCCGCTGCATTGTCAGTCGCACCGGTCCCCGCAGTCCAGGAATCGAAGTGGCCGCCCAACATG
>JBKJRV010000071.1:0-6152 GCA_046593115.1 Gemmatimonadaceae bacterium | reverse complement strand
CCACGATCATCCTGCTGCTGCACCTCCAGCCCATCCGCAGCATGGCAGACGCCGTGGCCGCGAAAACATTGGCAGACCCGGACCTCGGCGGGCTTCGGGTTCAGCTCGCAGTCGATGCAGGCGCGGCCGTGCTGGTGCTGCTCGTGGCCATGGCGCTCTCAGTGTACAAGCCGCGAGGCATGACCCCTTACGGACGACGCAGACGGCAGGAACTTCTCGAGTCCGGCGGCAACACGCCTATCGAGAGTGGTGTGATCGCCTCCGAGGGCGCTTCGCCCGCTGCACCACCCTGGGTATACGTCACGGGAACCATTGTCGTCGGCTTGATCGTGCTGTTCCTGATCAAACATCTCACCGGTGGCGGCATGGGAACCCATGTATCGGGGTGAGTGTCGTTAGCTGAGCTGAAGAGGCGGGGCTGTATCGCTGGAGACGTCGCCCCGAGCCTCCCGCCGCTCACCATCGCGGCGATTGGGGAGCGAGAAGGCAAAGATCGTATGATCCTCCGCGAATTCGGCCCACGCGCGTCCTCCAAATGATTCGACGGTTTCCCGAACGATACTGAGTCCCAGCCCCGTGCCCTCGGCGCTCGTCACCGTCTCGTGGGCCCGGAAGAAGCGTTCAAAAAGCCGGCTGCGTTTGTCGAGGGGGACACCGATGCCGTTATCCATGACGCGCACGACCACTTCCTTTTCTCGCTTGGGCCCGCTCTCCACCGTGCCGTTGATCGCGACGAAGCGGTTCGGCTTCTTCGGATCAGAGTACTTGATCGCGTTCGAGACGAGATTGGTGAGGCACAATTCGACAGCCGCCGCATTCACTTCAAGATTCGGAAGATCGCCGGCGACCTGCACGGTGACGTCCGCGGCGTCCGCGGCTTCACGCACCTGGCGGGCAGCTTCCTTGGCCGCCTCCGGCAGTCGCACGTGCCGGTGCTGCCGCACGTCCGTCTGATTCATGCGTGAGAGTACCAGCAGATTCTCGACCGTCGCCTTCAGCGAACGGATATTCCGGGAGATCATCGTCAGGAATTTCTGACGCTCCTCCTCCGGCATGTCCGTCATTTCGCGCATCATCTCGCTGGCATTCAGCGCGGCGCCGATGCGGTTCTTGATCTCGTGGGACACGGCACGGTTGAAGGCGCGCAGCCGATCCTCGCGCTCCGCGACAGCCTGCTCCGCGAGCCGCAGAAAGTGCATCGTCGTCGTCTGCTGAATGATCGACACGGCACGAAACACCCGGTGTCCGCACACCAGCAGCTCGCTCTTCTCGCACGGGTCTGGTAACTCGTCGGCCGCCTCGGCCAGGTACGAGAAGAGGATGCCGCCCAGAATCTCGTACTCCTTCAGGATTTCGTAGGCGTCGAACCCCTGCGAATGCCGGAGGGCGCCCAGCTCCATCGCTTTTCCCACCACCGGCGTATCAGCGCTGACTTCCGCCGAGGGATCCTCGAGGTAATCCGCGATGCCGTCGATGAGCAGTGGCACGTGGTCCAGCAGCTCATCGGTGGGAAAGACGCGATTGGGATCGAGCGTGACGCGAGCAACAATGCGATCGAGCCAGTGCCTGGTGAGCTCCCGGTTGGACGCACGCAGGCGAGCCGCGAGGGCTCCAGCCAGCGGACATTCCTTGGTACTCTGGAGAAACGGGCTCACCATGGGTGCTTCCTGTCGCTTGCGAGCGCGCGCGTGATAAATGGTGAGTGAGCGAACATCCGAACGGGCAAGGTGGGATTCGAACCCACGAGACCCGTGAGGGTCCTCCGGTTTTCAAGACCGGTGCATTCAACCGCTCTGCCACCTGCCCACACCCTATTGCGTGTTGCGTGCTGCGTATGGAGAGACCTCCGTATTGCACGCCCACCCGGAAGCACATCACGCAACGACAAACTCATTTTCGAACGCACCACGCAGTACGCAGCACGCAGTAGTTTCTACGGCTTCACCGGCAATTCCTGACCCTTCTGATCCAGGCTCGGAATCGGCGCCGGCGGCGGAACCGCGGCACTCGACAGCATGCCCTCGAGCGTCACGGCCTTCGCCACTTTCTCGGCTTCGGTCAGGACCTTCGTACTCGTCGCCATGTCGCCGCGCTTCGCCAACGCGTCGGCGAGATACGCACCCGTGGTGACATACAGATACGGAATGCCGACGGATGGACGGTCAACCCAGCCGTCCTTACGCGACCCGATGGACTTCTGCCCGACGAACACCTCCGTCCACAGGCGCCTGGTCCGCTCGACGTCCATGAAACCGTCGCCAGCGACCAATTCGATATTGCCGCCAGCCCGAGGCACCGTCGGCATCAGCTTTCGAGCCAATCCCTGCGTGGCGAGATACTGGAACAGCCCAAGTTCCTGCGCGTAACCACCCGACGTGCGGCTGAAGTAGATGGGACGTGTTGGATACCCGTCGGCGATCATGCGGAGCACCAGCAGGTCCGCGCGCTGCAGCGTATGGGGCTGGATCACCGCGTTAATGCTGTCCTTCCTGAACAGAGCGGCCTGCGGCAGATCCTGATAGAGCGGGATCAGATCGGCCTGCTCCATCGTGAGGTTAAGCGGCGGCCCGACAGGCTTTGTCCACGTCTGTCCGCGATAGACCGCGGGCCCCTTCGCCGCGTCGTACTCGAACACCGGCCGACGGATGAGCTGTCGCGTGTACCAGTCGGTGTTGAGCAGCGACGTATTTGCCACGATGACATCCTTGCGGATGCCTTCCACTTCCTGCGCATACCAAAGCGGGAAGGTGTCGTTGTCCCCGACGGTGACGAGAATGCCGTACGGCTCTACCGAGTTCAGCAGGTCGTGCGCAAAATCGCGCGTGTCCGTCTGCCCGGAGCGCGACGCCACGGTCCAGTTGGCGAACAGCGGGATGAAGGCAAACGCCAGCACTGGCGCTGCCACCAGCCAGCTCGTGCGCTTCGGCTGCTCCACCGTCTCGCCACCAAGTTTCACATTCTCCGATCCAATCAGCTCGGCAACCGATTCCCAGATGAACACGAGACCGAGCGCCGCCCACACGCTCCACGCAGAGAAACTCCAGAGGTAGAAGTAGTCCCGGTCTCGAACTTCTCGATCGACGGTGTCTCCAAGCTCTGGCGACTGCGAATAGCCGTACTTGAAGTTCAGGTAGTAAATGAGCAGCACCGTCATCGTGGCCATTAGCGGCCCGAAGAACCAGAACGATTGCCGGTCGCGTCGCCAGTGGACGTAGCCGCCGAACAGTCCGAGCACCAGGAAGAGCGCCGCGAGCACCCCCTGCGCGCGCGAGTGCTGCTGCTGCGGATCGCGAATCCACTGCCACTTGAAGTACAACCACCACATTCCAACCTGTGCACTCAGCGGCGCCTGTCGCGCGGCGAGGTCGGGCTTGCCATACTGACCGCGGTTGAAATTGTACATGAACGCGGTCTTCGTGCGCGCGCTGAACGTGCACGACCAGCCGATCTTCTCGACGCAGCCGGTGGGCTCGCCCTCGTTGATCGCGGGGAAGTGCGCGGCGCGAATGGGTTGCGTGGCGAACGGCGTGATACCCAGGAGCGTCGCCGCCGCGATCGCCAGGATCAGCTTCCAGCGGAGCAGGGTGGCCGGACGACGGAGCAATACGGCCGCGAGGACCGCAGGCGCCGCGAGCATGCCGGCCATGTGGTTCGCATACCCGAGACCGAGCAGATATCCCACGAGAACAAGCAGGCGATCGGCCTTTCGGGTGTCCGGGTCGTCGCACCAGCGGACCGTCAGCCATGAGCAGATGGCCAGCCCCACGAGCGACACCGTGTACACCTTTTCGTTCACCACCGACTGATTCCACACTGTGAACGCCGTGGCGCCGATCAGGGCGGCCATGCTCCCACCGACGATGCGCTGCCACCGTTGAGCCAGCCAACTCACCAGCACGCGCTCGGTAATCAGGAACCACATGCCGGCCGACACCGCACTGCACAGCGCCGCGAGAATGTTGATCCGCATGGCGAATGTTGGCGCGATGGGCAGCTTGCCAAAGACATTGCCGATCAGGACGAAAAACGGGTTACCGGGCGGGTGGGGAAGGCCGAGCGTGTACGCCGCCGCCAGATACTCACTCGTGTCCCACATGGCGGTGGATGGCGAGAGGGTGACGAGGTACAGCAGCAGGACCGTGGTCGCCGCGATGGCCGCCGCCAGATACGACGGGCGGTAATCGAGGTCGAGCACGCGCGAGGATGTCGAGACGGACCGGGGACGCCGGGCAGATGGAGTTGCCGGCTCGTCGGGGAGCTCGATAGTTCTGGGAGTGGCCATTGTGTCAACTGATTTTGTGACGACACCCCTCGGCGGAGGGGAAACGGGAAAGATGAACCCGTGCTAGTGCCGGAACAACCTCGTTCCCGTGATCAGCATGGCGATTCCGTGCTCATTCGCCGCCGCGATCACCTCTTCGTCTCGTACCGAGCCACCCGGCTGGACGATCGCTGTTACCCCGGCCTCGGCGGCCTGATCCACGCCGTCCCGGAAGGGAAAGAAGGCGTCCGATCCCAGGACGGAACCTGCCGTGTCGTGTCCGGCAGTTCGAGCTTTGTGTACCGCCAGGAAGGAGGCATCAACGCGAGACATCTGACCGGCCCCGATGCCAATCGTAGCGCCATTCCGGGCGAGCACGATGGCGTTTGACTTGACGCTGGCCACGGCCCGCCACGCGAACAGCAGATCGGCACGTTCGGCGTCGCTGGGAGCACGCACGGTGGTCACCTGCCAGTTGCTGTCGTCAATGTGCGTCGGGGCACGTTCCTGCACCAGAATTCCCCCCCGCACGCGCTTGAAGTCGAGCGCGCCAGCGGGCCAGACGCCTTCGCCGGCGAGCACCCGAAGGTTCTTCTTTCGACCGAGTATCTCGATGGCCTCCGGGCTGAATTCCGGGGCAACGATGCACTCGACGAATAGACTCGACACGGCATTCGCGGCGGCTTCATCGACCGGCACCGTGAAGGCGATCACCGAGCCGAAGGCCGACACCGGGTCGCATGCGAGCGCCTTGCGGTAGGCATCGAGTGCGTTGTCGCCGAGCGCGAGCCCGCATGGCGTGGTGTGCTTGATAATGGCACAGCACGGTGCTCCCTCGAACGGATCGGTGGCGAGCAGAGCACCTTCCAGGTCGAGCAGGTTGTTGAAGGAAAGCTCCTTGCCGCCCTTCTGCTCCAGCGCGGCGAGACCGATGCCCGGCCGTTCGACGTAGAATGCCGCGCGCTGGCCGGGGTTCTCGCCGTAGCGCAGCGTCTTCTCACGCTGAAAGGAAACCGTTGACGTTTCCGGGAAGCGCTCCTCACGCTGATCAGTGAACCAACCCGAGATCGCCGCGTCGTACGCCGCCGTGTGCGAGAACGCCTTGCCCGCGAGCAGGCGGCGCAGATCGAGATCGTCGTGATCGGCCTCGAGGGCTCCAATGACACGGGCGTAATCGGCGGGGTCAACGACCACAGTGACCGAATGGAAATTCTTGGCCGCCGAACGCACCATGGCCGGCCCACCGATGTCGATCTGCTCAATGACATCGTCGGGCGGGACATCGCGACGCGCGGCCGTCTCTCGAAACGGATAGAGATTCACCGCCACGAGATCGATCGGCGAGATACGATGACCCGCGATCGCGCGCATGTGACTCGGATCCTCACGCCGCGCAAGCAGGCCGCCGTGTACAGCCGGATGCAGAGTCTTGATCCGGCCATCCATCATCTCGGGAAAACCGGTGACCGCACTGACATCCTTTGTCTCGATGCCGGCGCTGCGGAGCTTCGCGGCTGTGCCACCGGTGGAGATGATCTCCCACCCGAGCTTCGTGAGCGATGTCGCGAATTCGATAAGGCCGGTCTTGTCGGAAACTGACAATAGCGCGCGCGGAGTCATGTGGTCGGGCCGCCGGCGTTAGCGCTGCAGCAGCGCATCGATGTTGCCCGCGATCTCGGTGCTCCGCGATGAGGCGATTGCGAACAGCTGGTCGTCGTTCGTACCCTGCCAGGTGACGCTGCCACTCACGCGGTTACCTGTGGTCAGCCGGATCCGGCCTGCCGCGAGTGCATCGACGACGCGCGGAAACAGCAGGTGCTCCACCGTGAGGACCCGCGCGGCAAGGGTGCGCGCATCATCCATCGGATACACCGGCACCGGCCACTGGGCG
>JBKJRV010000066.1:0-8652 GCA_046593115.1 Gemmatimonadaceae bacterium | reverse complement strand
TCGAGTATGCCCAGGCGAACGCGCGCCTCGATCGCGTGCTGCGGGTGACGGTGCGATCGGCGGCTTCCGTTTCGCGCGACGTGCGCGTCGAGCTGCGGCTGGCGGGTGGACTCGCGGCGGACTCCGTGTCTCGCTTGGTCAGCATTCCTGCCGGGGGAGTGCGCGTGATCTCCTTCCGACTGCGTGGGCAGCTTGGAGTTGGACGGCAGCAGGTTCGGGCGATTGCCACCGCTGCCGGAAAGAGCTATGCGAACGGCTACACGCTGGTGGACTACGAGCATATCCGACCACAGCGCATGTATCGCAGCGCACTGCTGGCGATCGAGGCTATCGACGTCGCGCTGCCCCAGGGACTGAGTGTCGCCTACATCCGGGGGGTCGGCGACAACATTCCGCCTATTCTCGAGCAGCTGGGCGTGGCGATCACCGCGCTCGAGGCATCGAAGATCCCATCGACGGAGCTTTCCCGCTTCTCCGCGATTCTTGTCGGTCCGCGCGCGTACGAATCCAACCACGATCTCGTGGCGAACAACAGTCGGTTGCTCGAGTATGTGAAGTCCGGCGGAACGATGATGGTGCAGTACGGTCAGGTCGAGATGCAGCAGCCCGGGATCATGCCGTATCCGATCATGTTGACACGGCCGGCGGATCGGGTGACGGTGGAGGAGGCGGCGGTGCGGGTGCTCGAGCCATCGTCACGATTGCTCAGTGTGCCGAATCGCATCGGCGCTGCGGACTTCGAGGGTTGGATTCAGGACCGCGCGCTCTATATGCCGAGGACGTTCGATTCGGCGTATGTGCCGTTGCTGGGACTGAACGATCCGGGCGAACCGGAGAACCGTGGCGCCGTTCTGGTTGCGAAGTATGGAAGCGGGACATACGTGTACACGACGCTCGCTTTTTTCCGGCAGCTTCCGGCTGGAGTGCCTGGCGCGGCGCGTTTGTTCGTCAATCTCATGTCCGCGGGCGACACACGTGACGCGGGGGGGCCCCCCCGCCGGGAGAATACACCTGTCCCCTGAATCCGTAGTCACCCCGATTCCGCACCTCGGGCCAGATTCCCGCGGTCAATCACGCACCCGGCGCGCCATCCGCCTCACCGGAATAGTGGCGGGTGCGCTGATGCTCGCGCTCACCGGGTGCTCGAGCGACAAGCGAACAACCCTCACCATCTACTCGCCGCACGGAAAGGACCTGCTGCAATACTTCGAGCAGAGCTTCGAGCGGGCGCATCCGGATATCGATGTGCAGTGGGTGGACATGGGCTCGCAGGAAGTCATCGACCGGCTGCGTGCGGAGAAGGCCAATCCTCAGGCCGACCTCTGGTTCGGAGCGCCTGCCGAAATCTTCGAGCGCGCCGCGAACGAAGGATTGCTGGAGCCGTTTTCCCCCACGTGGGCAGCCGCAGTGCCACCGGAAGCGAAAGATCCGCAGGCGCGCTGGTTCGGCACGTATCTCACCCCGGAAGTGATCGCCTATAACGACGAGGCGCTGACCAGGGCGGAAGCACCACAGGACTGGGATGATGTGCTGGATCCGAAATGGAAAGGAAAGGTCATTATTCGGGACCCGATCGCGTCCGGCTCGATGCGCGCCATCTTCGGCGCGATCATCGCGCGGGAATACGCACGGACCGGTAGCGCCGAAGCAGGCTACGAGTGGCTCCGTAAACTCGACGCGAACACCAAGGAGTACACGCTCAACCCAACCCTCCTCTATCAGAAGCTGGGGCGACAGGAAGGGCTGATCTCGCTCTACAACATGCCTGACATCGCCACGTTGAAGCAGCGACTGAAGATTCCCGTGGACTACATCATTCCCACGAGTGGGACGCCGCTCCTCGTCGATGCGATCGCACTCGTGAAGGGATCCAAACGCGCCGGTGCCGCACGGATCTACTACGAATTTGTCACGACACCCGAGGCGCTGAACGAAGCAGCAACGAAGTACCTGCGCATCCCGGCTCGAACCGACCTCACCCCCGAGCAACTGCCGCAGTGGGTAAAGGACGCCAACGCGCAGATCAAGCCCATGCCCGCCGATCGCGCCCTGATCGCCGCGCACCTGGACGAGTGGATGCGATATTGGGACGCGAACATCCGGAACCGGTACCGCTCGAAGTGAGCGCTGGTGCGCTGTCGCTCGACCGGCTGACGAGACGTTATCCCGGCCGCGATCAGGCGGCGGTGCACGAGCTCTCGCTCGACGTCGGCGCCGGTGAGCTCCTTGCCCTCGTGGGCGCCTCAGGATCCGGCAAGTCCACCACGCTTCGAATGATCGCCGGCTCCGATACGCCGGATTCGGGTCGCGTGCTGATCGACGGCGAGGACATCACCCACCGACCGCCTCAGAAGCGCGACTTCGGCATGGTGTACCAGCACTATGCACTCTTCCCGCATCTCTCGGTGGCGGAGAACGTCGCGTTCGGTCTGGAAGCACGAAACGTCACGCGCGCATCGCAGAAGTCGAGAGCCGAAGCGGCACTCGCCACCGTCGGGCTGGCCGGCGCTGGCGCCCGGCCCGTGCAGAATCTTTCTGGCGGTGAGCAACAGCGGGTCGCGCTGGCGCGCGCGCTCGTGATCGAACCGAGGTTGCTGCTGCTGGATGAGCCGCTGTCGAATCTCGACCCTGCTCTGCGTCGGTCCACGCGCGAAGAGCTTCGCGCCACGCTCCGCCGCCTTGGCGTGACGGCCGTGTTCGTGACGCACGACCAGGAGGATGCGTTCGCCGTGGCGGATCGTATCGCCCTCATCCGGGAAGGACGATTGCTCCAGGTAGGAACCCCCGAAGAGTTGTACGACACGCCGCGCTCGCGTGAGGTCGCCGAGTTCATCGGCCGCTCAAGCCTGCTCCCAGCCCGGTTCGATGGTACACGAGCCACGATCGTCCTGGGTGGACACGCCATCGTCGTTGCGGCACGGGCAGACGCCGCGCTGGGTAGCGGTCAACCGGTCGTCGCCGTCATTCGGCCCGATGCCGTCGCTCTCGCCCCCGCAGGGAACGTGGGCTGGCCTGGCACAGTCATCAGCCGACGATTCGCCGGCACATCCGTCGTGTACCAGGTGCAGGTTGCGGAAGGAATCACCATCGAAGCGGAATCCGACGCTCGGGAACACACCGAGGGAAAGCGCGTCGCGGTCACAATTGCACGCCAGCCGGTCACCATCGTACCTGCATGAGTCGAGCACGCGGCGATAGAAGCTGGCTCCTCGCGCTGCCAGTACTGCTGATCCTGGCGTGGAGCGTCGTGTACCCGAACGCGACGGTGATTGCGGGGAGCTTCGGCGATGGCCTCGGCTACTGGCGTGCCTTCGCCGCCAGCCCGTCCGATCGAGAGGCGTTGACTACCACGCTCATCGTCTCCCTCGGCTCGGTGGTGGCCTCGGTAGCCATCGGACTGCCCCTCGCCTTCCTCCTGTCGCGGTTCGAATTCAGAGGGCGCCGAGTGCTCTCGGCGATTGCCACGCTGCCGGCGGCGCTGCCACCGCTGGTTGGAGTCGTTGCCTTCCTGTTCCTGTATGGCGAAAGCGGAGTCGTCACGCGCGGCGTGCAGGGATTATTCGGACTGTCGAATGCCCCATGGACGCTCACCGGTATCTGGGCGATCATCTTCGTGCACGCCTACACCATGTACGTCTACGTCTTCCTCTTCGTCTCGGCCGGACTCGAACGGTACGACTCGACGCTGGATGATGCGGCAACAGGACTGGGCGCAGGTATGGCGCTTCGACTCAGGCGCATTACGCTGCCGTTGCTCATGCCGTCGATTGCGGGCGCAATGCTGCTCGTGTTCATGAGCGCGCTGGGCTCGTTCTCCGCGCCGTATGTGTTTGGGGGTGGAATACGGGTGCTTTCCACACAGATCGTCGCCTCGCGCCTGAACGCCGACTACGGCATGGCCTATGTGGAAACGACGGTGCTCGCGCTCTCAGCCGTAGCGGCGCTCCTGCTCTTTCGCTGGCTGCAACACCGTCGCAACTACACGCTCAGCGGCAAGGGACGCGCGGCGCGGATCGCCATCCGCAAGGGACCAATCCGCGTGATCGCCTCGATGGCCGCCGTGGTGCTCGTGGTGGTACTGATACTGCCGCATCTGATGGTGATTCTCGTGTCCTTCGCGACCGACGGCGCGTGGACGACGCAGGTGCTGCCCCCCTCGTACACCCTGGACAACTTCCAGCGGCTGGCCACTGATAGCCAGCTCTGGAGACCGATCCGCAACAGCGTCATCATGTCCGTGATCGCGACGGCTGCCAACGTTATCGTCTGCTTCGTTGCCGCATATCTGATTGTGCTGCGCAAGTTTCGTGGACGCGGTCTGCTCCAGCTGCTGGTCGCCCTGCCATGGGCCATTCCTGCCACAGCGATTGCGATTGGCCTGGCCTCGACCTTCGACCGCAACGACCCGCTCACCGGACGCGTGCTGTTGATCGGCACCTTCTGGATCCTTCCCCTCGCGTACTTCGTGCGTGGCATCCCGCTGGTCGCGATGGCAGTCGAAAGCTCTTTGCGACAGATGGACCCATCGCTCGAGGACGCGGCGCGCGGACTCGGTGCTTCGGGGTGGTTGACGCTGAAGCGCGTCATTCTGCCCGCGGCACGACCGGGGCTCGTGGCGGGTGCCATGCTCGCCGCCGTGACGTTCATCGGTGAGTTCGTCGCCAGCGTCGTTCTCTACACCCACGCGAACCGGCCGATCGCGATCGAAATCCTGGCCCAGCTGCGCAGTCTCGCGTTCGGCACCGCCGCCGCCTACAGTGTGATCCTGATTCTGCTCGTACTGGCCATCACTCTGGCTGCTCGATGGACCGAGCGACGTATGTCCGCGGCCGAGGGGGCGCTGGCCGGGTGAGACCGCGGGTCGTCATCGTCGGCGCCGGTTTCGCCGGGTTGTATGCCGCGCGCGCGCTTCGCTACGCGCCGGTGGAGATCACGGTGATCGACCGAACCAATCACCATCTGTTTCAGCCGCTTCTCTATCAGGTCGCCACGGCTGCACTGGCACCGAGCGACATCACGGCGCCGATACGCTGGTTGCTGCGACATCACCGCAACGCGGACGTCGTACTCGGCGAGGTGACCGGGATCGATGTCGATGCGCGAACGGTTGCCGTTCATGGGCGCGACACCCCCGTGAGCTACGACTACCTCATTCTGGCGACGGGCTCCCACCACGCCTACTTCGGGCACCCGGACTGGGAGCGAGTGGCGCCGGGACTGAAAAGTGTTGACGATGCCCTCGAGATTCGCGGTCGCTTTCTACGTGCGTTCGAGCGCGCGGAGTGGGCCGCCGACGCCGCGGAGCGAGCGGCGCTGATGACGTTTGTTGTCGTTGGGGGCGGACCGACGGGAGTCGAGTTGGCCGGAGTCATGCCAGCCATCGCGCGCGAAGCCTTGCGGTCGAACTTCCGGTACATCGACACGGCGCAGACTCGCGTGATTCTCGTGGAAGGCGGTGACCGGCTGTTGGCGACCTTTCCGGAGCATCTGTCCGCGCGGGCGAAACAGGACCTCGAAGACCTCGGGGTAGAAGTGCGACTCCGGTCGCTCGTAAGCGACATCACCGCCGATGCGGTACACATCGGCGACGAACGGATCGACTGTCACACGGTGTTCTGGGCGGCCGGCAACGAAGCGTCGTACGTTGGACGATCGCTCGGTGTACCGCTCGATCGCGCGGGCCGGGTCATCGTGGAACCGGACCTCTCGATTCCCGGACATCCTGAAGTGTTCGTCGCTGGCGATCTCGCCGACTTCACGCATGGGCCGAAACGAGTCCCGGGCGTCTGTCCGGCGGCGATGCAGCAGGGCGTGCACGCGGCCACCATGATCGTGCGCTCACTACGCCGACAGCAGCGCAAGGTGTTTCGCTACCGGAACAAGGGAGACCTCGCCACGATCGGCCGCAGTCGAGCCATCGCGGATTTTGGGAGTTTCACGATAGCCGGCCGCCTCGCATGGTGGTTATGGCTCTTCCTTCATATTCTCTACCTCGCTGGATTCCGCAATCGGCTCAGCGTACTTCTGCAGTGGGGCTACGCGTACCTCACCTACGAGCGTGGGGTTCGCCTGATCACGAGGACGGAGAGCGCTTCGCCGCGAGGATAGAGGCAAGCGACGCGCTCGGGGCCACCACCGCCCGCAAACACGGTAACTTACGTTGACGGCCATATGGCCGACTCCTAATTTGCCCTACCGTCGACGGCGACGGCTTGTTCATCTGCCTCGCCTCACGGACCTCCATCGGGATTCACCGGACCATGGCGTTGACCGATCCCGCGATACCGGATACCGAACGCCTGTTGCCGCAACTCGCGCGCTACGAGGCGCTGTTCGAGGCGGTTCCGCTCGCCGTCGCCGTGTTCGATGAGCGGTTGCTGCTGACGCGGGCCAATGCACGGTACCGTGAGCTGACGTCAACGTCCGGGAATGAACCCGTGCAGATCTACGACGCGTTTCCCAACGCGCACGCCGATCTGAGCGAGCAGATCGATGCCGCGATTCGTGGAGACAAGTGGAATCCCATCCATGTGCCGTTCCAGCAGGTTGGTGGACAGCGAGTCGTCGAGGTGGGTTTTCTGCCGATCGAGCAGGCTATGGGTGCCAAGGGCGTGGTCTTCATCGCGGGGGATGTCACCGAACGGGAACATCTGCGGGAGGAGCTCGCGCGAAGTGTGGCGCAGCTCGAAACGATCTTCGATGTCATCCCGGATTCCGTCCGGGTGTTTGATGCGGAAGGCATCATTACCCGCATGAATTCTCAAGCGGTGCTCGACCACGGCGTCAACACCCCCGCCTCGCTCCTGGATCTGTGGCAGCAGGATCGTCCCCGATCGCTGGAGGGCATGACGCTGTTCATGCACGAGCACCCGACCGCTCGAGCCATTCGCGGGGAGCTCGTGCGCGCGCAGACGCTGTCGGTACGCCGCGGTACGGATGGCGGCAAGCAGGTGATCGAGGTCAACTCGAACCCCATCCGCGATGAGCGCGGGCGCATCCGGGGCGCCGTGACGGTCGAACGCAACGTCACCGAGCGGACGCGCCTCGCGCAGGAGCTGGAAGAACAGGTCCGCCGGTCGGCGGCCCTGTACGAGCGCGTTTCGACAGAAGCCGAGCGCCTGGAGCGAATGGTCGCGGCGCGTACGCAGGAACTGATGGAGCTTCAGGAAGCCCGTTCGCGCGATCGTCGCCTGGCTGCGGTGGGACAGCTGGCCGCCGGCGTCATGCACGATGTGAACAACGCGCTGAACCCGATCATGGCGGCGGCGTATCTGCTTGAGCTCAATGCCGAAGATCCGTCGGCGGTTCGTGACTATGCCGCGCGCATTGCGAAGGCCGCGGAAACCGGTGCGGCCACGGCGGCACGCGTCGGCCGCTTCATCCGGCAGGATCCGCTGAAGGGGTCGGACGAGGACCTGGTCAACCTGTCCGTGGTGGCTGAGGAAGTGGTAGCGATGACGCGGTCGCTCTGGGCGGAACGCGCGCAGGGAGGACGGATCGAGCTCATTCGCGATTTTGCTCCGGGCGTCATAGTCTCCGGCATCGCTGGCGAGATTCGCGAAGCGCTGCTGAACCTCATACAGAACGCACTCGATGCCATGGGCGGCGGCGGAACGCTCGGACTGATCACCCGCATCGCCGGGAATGAAGCATACGTCGAGGTCGGTGACACCGGCGGTGGCATGTCTGCTGAAGTCCGCGATCGTGCCTTCGAGCCGTTTTTCACTACGAAGGGAGCCGGCGGATCCGGTCTGGGACTGTCGGAGGTCTACGGTATCGCGAAGCGCCACCGCGGCCGAGCCGAGATCGAGTCGGAAGTCGGCGGCGGGACGACGGTCCGGCTGGTGTTTCCACTCATGCTCCCGGCCACGAACCTGCCCGCGCCGATCGAGCGCCCGCGTTCCGCCAAGCGCGTGTTGCTCGTCGAGGATAACGAGGACGGGCGGGAGTTCATGCGTGCCCTTCTGGAGTCGGATGGCCATACGGTGAAAGCCGTGGCCTCCATGCACGAAGGGCTCGCCCGACTGACGCCCACGGAACAAGGTTCGCCATATGATGTAATGGTGACCGATATCGGACTGCCTGATGGCAGTGGCTGGGACCTGGTTACCGCCGCGCAGGCACGGTGGCCCGAGATGAAAATTGGCGTCATCACCGGATGGGAACTTCGCGCCGGCCCTGCCAACACGGTTGATTTCAATCTGCGAAAGCCGGTACGAGCGCAGGAGCTGTTGTCGCATGTGGGAGAGAATGACTGATCCGTTCCGGCGTGGGAGCGGGCAGAACCGCTGGTGCCTGTTACGAGACCGAAATGACTGAGACCCAACCACGAATTCGTGTGCTGATCGCCGAGGATGATGAAAACGCGCGGTCGGTTTTGATCGATCTGCTCGCGGCCCTTGGCCATCTCGTCGTTGCCGAGGCGGGAACGGGAAGGGAAGCGATCGAGCGCGCCATTGAGATTGGCCCTGACGTCGTGCTGCTGGACGTCCACATGCCCGACGGTTCAGGCATCGAGGCCGCCGAGAAGATCACGAGCCACTCACCCCATGTGGCGGTGGTGCTGTTCAGCGGCGGCCAGGCGGTCAGCCTCAGCGAGCGCGATATCACGGCAACGGCCGCGATCGCGTTCCTGCCCAAGCCGACCCCGCC
>JBKJRV010000048.1:0-2677 GCA_046593115.1 Gemmatimonadaceae bacterium | reverse complement strand
GGTGCCGTCGCAACGTTCAAGCAGCATGAGTTGGGGGGGGTTTAAGGCTGCTGCGTACTGCGTGATTCGTGCTGCGTAAGTTCGGGTGGGTTCGACGCGCGAGCCTTCCTTATGAGCCGCTTTCGCTCCTCAGGGATCATGGACAGAAGCAGTTTGCAGATGCTCGTTAACGTGGCGTGCTGACTACTCACCGAATCGGCGGGTAGCAGGCGGCGAGCCGCGCGGTACCACACTCGGCATTCCCGGGCAGAACCGAGCGCGTACTCGAGGAGTCGCACTCGATCAGAGCCTGAGCTTCGGCTGTAGCCCTCCGCGATATTGGCTGCCACGGATCCAGCCGATCGGTACAACTGGTCGGCCAGACTACGTGCGTTTCCATGGTTGACCAGTGTGGCTGTATCATCCGACGCATGATCGAGCACTTGAATCGCGTAACGGTACGCCGCCACTCGCCAGAGAGGATCGTTAGATTCGTCCAGAAGGAGAACCGAGCGCGCAACTGCGGGCGCCTTAGCGGGAGTACTCATATCCGGAAGCTCTGCGCGAACTGGCCTGACGCCGCACCAATGATTGGCAAACCGCATCAGTGTCATGCGCAATTCACGCAGCACGCAGCACGCACCACGCAGCAGGACAGATAGTGCCCCGCCTCGGCGTGATAGGCACCTTCGTCTGGGACGTGATCTACGGTCGCGACCCCCGGGATGCGCCGGTCGAGGAATGGGGTGGCATCACCTACGCGCTGAGTGCGCTGGACGCCGCGCTCCCCGCCAACTGGGAGATCGTCCCGCTCATTCGCGTCGGCCAGGATCTCGCGCCGCGCGCGCGTGAATTCGCGGGCTCGCTGCGACGCATGGCGCCCGACGCGCCCCTCATCGAGGCGCCGTATCCCAATAACCGTGTTGTCCTTCGATATTCCACCTCGGAACGGCGCACCGAGCAGATGCAGGGCGGACTCCCGCCGTGGAACTGGATGGGTCTCAAGCCCCTGCTCGCCGGCCTGGATGCCCTCTACATCAATCTCATCAGCGGCTTCGAGCTCACGCTCGAGACGGCGCAACTGATCAGGCAGCATTTTCGCGGGCCCATCTACTGCGACCTGCACTCGCTCGTCCTCGCGATCCGCCCCGACGGCATGCGCCATCCCGAGCCGCTGCCGAACGCGACCGAGTGGTGTCGCTGCGTTGACCTCATGCAGGTGAATGAGGACGAGATGGCGATGATGGCGCCGGATCCCATGGCCCTGGCGGCGATGGCCCTCGCGGCGGGGGTACAGTGCCTGGTTGTGACCCTGGGCAGCCGCGGCGCGGTGTACTTCGCGGCTCCCGGCTTTGATCACCTCTCCGACCTTGCCGTCGTTCCGCCCCTGGGCGCCGCCCTCGGGCCCATCCGAACCGCGCTGATACCTGCGGACGCATCAACGCAAGGGGTCGAGGGCGATCCAACAGGATGTGGTGATGTCTGGGGCGCAAGCTATTTCTCCCGACTGCTTGCCGGTGATAGCTTTGCTGACGCGATGCGCGCCGCTCACCATGCGGCCGCCCGGAATCTCCGGCACCGCGGCGCAAGCGGACTTGTGCACCACCTTCGCGGAGAGTTGAGCCCGACGTGACTACCGTTCTCACCGTGCCGCCGTCATTGGACGATACCACGTTCGAGCACCTGCTCGAGCAGCTCGCTCCACTTCCGGCCGACGAACGGATTCTCATCGACGCCCGCCACGCCCGCTGGGCGTCGCCGTACGGGCTCACGGCGCTCCTGACCCTGGCCCAGTCACGGGCGGAGCCGCCCGGGCTCGCTGTCCCCGAAGCCGACGACACCGCGTCCTACTGGGCGCGCCTTGGCTTCTTCAGGCATGCCCAGGAACTGTTCGAGCTGCACGGCACGGTACCGAAGGCACGCAGCGGCGGCGAATCGGACGTCCTCCTCGAGATCACCTCGGTCTCGAAGAGTGAGGACGTCCATGAAGTGGTGGGCCGCATCCAGCAGAAAGCCCAGAGCATGCTCGTGCGCGAGCTGAACATCGATGCCAAGGCCACCATGGGATTCGCCATGACGCTGTCGGAGGCCTGCCAGAACATCGTCGAGCATGCAGGGCGCGGTGGATGGGTCGCCGTGCAGGCATACCGCTGGACGAAGCGGCTGGGACGCCGGGTCGTCGTCATCGCGGTGTGCGACGCCGGCGTGGGTTTTCGCCAATCACTCGAGAGCAGCCCGGGCCGTCGTCTCGGCGATCGCTGGGATGACGCGCAGGCGCTCGAGGAAGCCGTGATCCGGGGCGTGAGCCGCTTCCGCGATCCGGGCCGGGGACAGGGGCTTGCCGGCGTCCGGCGCTATGTTGGCCGCTGGGATGGCAAGCTGTCGGTTCGCAGCGGCACCGCGCGGATCGCGATCGTGCCCAAGTGGGATGACGACGTACCGCTCGCCGAGAAGCTGCCGAACTTTCCAGGGGCGCAGATGCAGATCACCATCCCGGAACAGTTGCCCACGCGATGATCAACCTCATCAACGTGAGCTCGGTGCTCGGCCACTGTGGGCCGTTCACGAATCTGGTCACGCGTCCCACCGGTGCGGCGGTGCGCTCGCTCATCGAGCAGAGTCTGTCGGGCGTTCACGGCGCGGTGACAGTTATTGATTTCTCGGAAGTCGAAATGATCGACTTCTCGTGCGCCGATGA
>JBKJRV010000296.1:0-5074 GCA_046593115.1 Gemmatimonadaceae bacterium | reverse complement strand
CGCCGACGATGGCGATGCCGCGGTCGGCGAGGGATCGTTCTCCATTGATCAGCAGCGCTACAATGCGCAATTCGGCGGACAGCTCTTCCATGAGATCAAGGGCGGCAAGATCGTCGGCATGCTGAAGGATGTTGCCTACCAGATCCGCACACCCGATTTCTGGAACTCCATGGACATGATCGGTGGGAAGAAGTCGTACACCATGGGTGGCAGCTTCTTCGACGGGAAGGGTCAGCCCGGCCAGGTCAACGCGGTCAGTCACGGCTCGCCGCCAGCGAGATTCCGCAACGTCAACGTTATCAACACCGGACGGAAAGCATGAGCGCGCCCAAGCGATTGACTGAACTCTCCAGCCACGTCCCTGCGGGCGCCGTCCTGACCCGCGCCGAATCCGAGGCGCTCATCAAGCGCGTCCTGAAGATGTCTCAGGCGGAAGCGGCGTCGGTCACGGTGAATGGCGGGTACACCGCCAACGTGCGATTCGCGGCCAACCAAATGTCGACGTCCGGTGGTGTCACCGATATCAACATCGCAGTGCAGAGTGCCTTTGGGCCGAAGCACGCCGTCGTTGTCACCAACGATATCTCGGAGGAGGCGTTGCTCCGCACGGTGCGGCAGTCGGAAGCACTGGCGAAGCTCGCACCCGACGATCCGGAGGCCATGCCCGACCTCGGTCCCCAGCAGTTCAAGGACGTGACCGCGTATTTCGACTCGACAGCCAACCTGTCGTCCGAAGATCGTGCGCGGGCAGCGCTCACGGCACTCGGACCGGCGCGCAAGGCCGGCGATCTCAACGTCGCCGGGTTCCTCGTCACCAACGCACAGTCGAGTGCAATGGGCAACAGCAAGGGTCTGTTCGGTTATCACCGCTCAACGAACGCCAATTACACCGTGACGGCGCGCACCAGTGACGGAACGGGATCGGGATGGGCCGGTGCGGAGCATCCGGACTGGCGGCAGATCGACGCCGCCGCCATTAGCGAGCGGGCCATCGACAAGGCACGCAGGTCGCGCAATCCGGTCGCTGTCGAGCCGGGCCGCTATACGGTGATCTTCGAGCCCCAGGCGGTCGGCGATCTGGTGCAGCTCATTGCCTTCTACGCGGACGCCCGCGCCACCGACGAAGGTCGCAGTCCGTTCGTGAAGCAGGGCGGCGGGACCAAGATCGGCGAGAAGATTCTCGACGAACGCATCAGCATTACCGCCGATCCGTTCGATCCAATGGTTCTGTCACAGCCTTGGGACGGCGACGGACTGCCCCTCGGCAAGCAGACCTTCATCGACAAGGGCGTGCTGAAGGAGCTGTACTATTCGCGCTTCTGGGCCAGGAAGCAGAACCGCGAGCCCACCGGTGCGCCAACGTCGTTCATCATGTCCGGTGGAACTGGCAGCGTCGAGGACATGATCAAAAGCACCGCCCGTGGCATCCTGGTGACTCGGCTGTGGTATCTGCGCGAGGTGGACCCGCGCACGATCCTGTACACCGGCCTCACGCGCGACGGGACGTTTTTGATCGAGAACGGCAAAGTCACGAAGGCCGTGAAGAACTTCCGCTTCAACGATTCGCCGTTGTTCATGTTGAACAACGTCGAGGCGCTCGGCCGTCCCATGCGTTTGGCGGGCACCGAAGCGGGAGGAGCGGTGATCGTTCCGCCAATCAAGGTCAGGGATTTCAACTTCACGAGTCTGTCGGACGCGGTCTAACCTGTTGCGTATTGCGTGTTGCGTATTGCGTAGAACAACCTCGGGAGGCCACTAATCGCTTACCGAGGTTCTTTACGCATTACGCAATATGCAATACGTAATATTTTGGCGTCCGTCTGCCCCTGTCAATGCCGGTGCGGCGAGTCGAGCGGTCCCTGCACCCCTTCCCGCTCCGCAGATCCGCGTGGTGGATGAACACCGCGCAGTAGCTCATACGCGAACGCCGCCGCAATCATCGCCGAGACCGGTGCGATCCAGTACAACCAGTGGTGTGTCCACACGGAGCCGGCAATGGCCGGACCGAGCGACCGTGCGGGGTTCATCGAAGCGCCGGTAAGTGGGCCACCCATCATGGCACAGAAGCCCACGGTTGCACCGACTGCCAACGCCGCAAATCCGTCGGCGCTCCGATCGTCGGTGGCGACGGCCATGATCACGAACATCAGGGCAAAGGACAGGAACCACTCGAGCGCAAAGGCAGCGCCGACTGGAATTGCCGGTATGGTGGCGCCGTTGTTCGCTGCGTCGCCGATGATGCCGCGAAGCGCGTACGCCGCGGTCGTCGCTCCAATGATCTGAGCGATGATATACGGCAGCACTTCCCGCCCCGGAAAACGCCGAGTGGCCCAGAAGGCGAGCGTGACCGCGGGGTTAACGTGCGCGCCGGAGAGGTGGCCCAGCGCAAAGATCATCGCGGCGACAACACCCCCGAACGCGAGTGCCACACCCGCATGACCAAGGGCGCCATCTGACCACGCATTCACCATTGCTGCGCCCGGTCCGATCAGCACGAGGAAAAAAGTGCCAAGCGCCTCGGCGAGAGCGCGCTGAATGGTTTGCGTGGCAGCGGCAGCGCTCATGACTCGGCCCGCGTCGTCGCGTTTCCTCCGGCTCGAAGATACTCCGCAAACTCGTCTGGCAG
This sequence comes from Gemmatimonadaceae bacterium, assembly GCA_046593115.1. Classification (GTDB taxonomy): domain Bacteria; phylum Gemmatimonadota; class Gemmatimonadetes; order Gemmatimonadales; family Gemmatimonadaceae; genus JBKJRV01. The sequence continues at coordinate 2,448 of JBKJRV010000296.1, read as the reverse complement.
GCTGCTGGCTCGTATTGCGGCGATGGCGCGGTCGATGTCGTAGGGCACGCGCACATTTTCCACGCTCACCTTTCCTGCGGTCATGTCGACAAGGACGTACCCGGCGCGCGGATCTCCATCCTTCGGCCGGCCTACGCTACCGGTGTTGAGGAACTGAATGCCCTCCACCGACCGAGTCCAGTGTTTGTGCGTGTGCCCGAACGCGATCGCATCGCCCGCTCTCGCGCCCGCAACAGCCGCCATCTGGATGCAGAAAGCGTCCGAGCGGTCTTCGGTCCAGTACACCGTATTCAATGTGGGCGTGCCGTGGACGAGCGTCAGCGTCGGGCCGGCGGCATGTCCGCCCCCAGCGCGAATGTCGAGTCGAAACGGCAGCGCCGCGAGCATGGCCCGCGTCTCCGGAGACGTATGTTCCCGCGTCCACAGGTAGCTCAGGTGCGACAGCTCCTCCTGCCGCGCATCTTCGTAGCGGCATCCGCAGTGTTTGTAGCCGGCAGCAACGGTGGAATCGTAATTTCCCGCGATGCCGCTAATGTGACGCTCCCGCAGAAGTGCGACGGTTTCGTTCGGCCATGGCGCGTAGCCGACGAGATCACCGAGATGGTAGGTCGCCTCCGCGTTCCGTGTCGCGATGTCATCAAGCACTGCCTCGAGCGCGGGAAGGTTGGCGTGAACGTCTGAAATCAGCGCGACTCGCATTGATCCCCACAGCATCTGCTTTTCCCCTGCACGCCCTCAATGCCTTCGTGCGCGATGATCGGCACCATCACCAGCGCCGCCACCGGGTCTGCCCACCACCAGCCCAGGAATGCATTCAGTATCAGACCACCGAGCAGAATCGCCGACAGGTACGCGCACAACGTCGTCTGCTGGGCTTCCGCCGTCAGCGCGCCACTGCCCAGTGCAGTAGCCACACGCCGCTTCGCACGAGCCAGTAGCGGCATGACCACGAGTGACACTGCCGCCAGCGCGATCCCAACCGGGCTTTCATCCGGGCGCTCGTTCCGCCAAAGCGATGACACACTGTCATACGCCACGAAGACCGCGAGCAGGAGAAAGGACATGCCGATCACGCGCAGGCTGACCTGCTCCACGCGCTCGCGTCGCTGGGCGGTAACGTCGGCGCGGAGCCTCCATTGCGCTGCCCCGCCCGCCGTAACCTCGATAAGGCTGTCAAATCCGAATCCGACAAGCGCGACGCTGCCCGCCATCATGCCGGCGACAAGGGCAACGATACCCTCGAGCGCATTATAGAAAAGGGTCACGTAATTGAGGCGGAGCCCTCGCGCGACGAGCGAAGCACGTCGTGCAACGATTTCCGCCTCCTGCATTGGCTTCATCGATCGTCCGCCGGCATCGACCCTGCTTCCCCGGCACGCGAGGGTCCGCTGTCGAGCCGCAATGCCATTACCGTCGCGGAAGCGGGACACGCATCGCTGAATTCCGCCGAGCGCCGAATCTCGTCAGGTACGTCACCGCGATCCGTCTTCACGAACCCAAACAGCGGGAAGTAAGCCTCCGCAGTCGTTGTCAGCAGGTACAGCGCCCGCAGCCCGCGCCCGCGGGCGTCGGCGATAACCTGATCCACCAGTGCGCCCCCCACACCCAGGCCGCGCCACCGGGCGTCAACCGCCGCCGAGCGCAACAAGGCGTAGTCGTTGCCGCACATCTCCAATCCCGCCACGCCGACAATCCTGCCCTCGCCCTCCGCCACGGTGAAGTCCGTAAGCGCTTCAGCCACGCCGACTACCGGCAAGGCATTGGCGGCGAGCAACTGCTCCACCGACGCGCGATCCGAATGCATCGCGCGCCAGTACTTCACGGACATGGGTGTGCGCTCACTGGTCATGGTCGTATGCCGAACTACTGACAGCGTCGGGACCGCAGCACGAGCCCGCAGTCACGGGTAATCCATTCGCTCCCCGCGCAGCAGCCGGCTTGCTCGCCCGCACAAATGCGCTCATGAACTTGCCTTCGATCTGCTTTGCGAAATCCTCGATGTCCAGTTCCGTGTTCGCCAGCAGCGCAACACCATCTTCCGCGGAATAGATGCGGGTGGGCTCGATGGACGTCCCTTCGAAGCCGACCGTGCTCAGCAGGCCGAGGAACTCCTGCTCTTCCAGCGCTCCCGCTACGCAGCCGATCCAGAGCTCGACGTTCCGACGCACGTCGGCCGGCACGTCGCCTCGCACGACCACATCGGACACCGCGAACCGACCGCCGGGCTTCAGCACGCGAAACGCTTCTCGCAGGACGCGCTCCTTGTCGCCCGACAGGTTGATGACGCAGTTCGAGATGATCACGTCAACGGAGGCATCGGGCAGCGGGATCTGCTCGATCTCGCCGCGCAGGAACTCGACATTGTCGGCACCGGCCTTCCGCTTGTTCTCGTTCGCGAGCGCGAGCATGTCGTCGGGCATGTCGAGGCCATAGGCTTTTCCGCTCGGT
>JBKJRV010000287.1:0-3989 GCA_046593115.1 Gemmatimonadaceae bacterium | reverse complement strand
CGTAGCGCGAGCGGCCGCGCACTACCGGCGGGTGATCGTGACTATGCACCTCGGTACCGAAGGCGCAGGCGCCCAGCGCACGACCGACACTACCGAATACCTCCTTGGCGCCGACCGAGGCAATCCAGTCGCATTCGCTCGCACCGTTGTTGAAGCGGGGGCTTCCCTGGTGATCGGCCATGGACCACACGTCATCCGCGCGTTCGAATGGAAAGGGGAGTCGCTCGTCGCGTACTCGCTCGGGAATCTCCTGACCTACGGACCGTTCTCGTTTCGCGAGCCCAATAACCGCGGTGCGGTGCTCTGCGCCTCGCTCGATGCGCTGGGCAGAGTGCAGGACGTGGTGTTGCAACCGACGGTGCAGCGTCCGCCCGGACGTGTCTCAGCGGATCCGACGCGCCGGTCCGTGACGCTCGCCGACTCACTCAGTGTCATCGACTTCGGGGAAAGCGCCGCGGAGTTCCGGATGGACGGCTCAGTGATTCAGCCGGCGCGGGGAGAAGTGGCGAAGCCTCGGTAAACCCGTGCGGGGTGCGCCCCGGATTCGAGCGCCAGCCCTTCGTAGGGTACCGCGTCCGCTGCGCGGCGCTTCTGTGCGGCGATCGCCGCGCGACAGAATATTGCCTAGCGTATACCGAGAATCTTGTGTGACTGGATACTGAGTCTCCAGCGCGGATGATCGAGGCAGTAGCGCACGGCCAGCTCGGTGTTCGCAGGTACCTGCGGACCATCCATCGGCTGAAGGAAAAAGTGCTCGAACTCGAGCGTCGCGTAGCGCTCCGGATCCACACCCGTCTGCGGAAATACCAGCTTCAGCTCCTGGCCACGCTGTTGAACGAGCGTCGTGCCTGCCTTGGGTGACACGCAGATCCAGTCCACGTCCCTCGGGGCCGCAATCGTTCCGTTGGTCTCGATCGCCACGACGATACCGCGAGAGTGCATGGCGGCGATCGCGTCGTCGTCGAGCTGCAGCAGGGGTTCACCGCCAGTGCACACCACGAACGGCGACGCATCCGCGTTCGCTGGCCATCGCGATGCAACTGCCGACGCCAGGGCATCCGCATCCGCGAACCGTCCGCCGTCGGGACCGATGCCCACGAAGTCCGTATCGCAGAATGGACAGATGGCCCCAGCGCGATCGTGCTCGCGCCCACTCCACAGGTTGCAGCCGGCAAACCGGCAGAACACGGCCGCGCGACCAGCGTTTGCGCCCTCCCCCTGCAGCGTGTAGAAAATCTCCTTCACGGCGTAGCTCACGCGGATTGGTAGAGCGCCGGGTCGGGTATCCCCGCTTGCGAGAATCCCTGCAAGCGCAGCGCACACGCGTCGCACCGTCCGCACGCACGGTTCTCGGCGTCCGGGTCATAACAGCTCGTCGTCATCGCGTAGTCCACGCCGAGCTCGAGGCCGATGCGGATGATCTCCGCCTTGGAGAGGTCGATGAGCGGCGTGTGAATCCGAAGGCGTTGCCCTACCGAACCGGCCCGTGTTGCCAGCATCGCCATCTTTTCAAAGGCCGCGATGTACTCGGGCCTGCAGTCGGGATAGCCACTGTAGTCCACAGCATTCACGCCGATGAAAATGTCTCCCGTCCCGAGCACTTCGGCATAGGCCAGCGCGAATGAAAGGAAGATGGTGTTCCGCGCCGGGACATAGGTGCTGGGAATGTCGTGACCCAGAGTGCCGGGCGCACGGTCCTTGGGGATGGGAGCATCCGTGGTGAGCGATGATCCGCCAATGGCACCGAGGTCGAAGGAAATGATCTTCTGCGAGGCGACGTTCGCCCACTGGGCAATCCGGAGCGCGGCCTCGAGCTCGTGAGCGTGGCGTTGCCCGTATCGGAAGGTGAGTGCATGACACAGAAATCCCTTCGACGCGGCGATGGCGAGTATCGTCGTGGAGTCCAGTCCGCCACTCAGGAGGACGACGGCCGCTCGCGTCGTCACGGCATCAACCGCACTCGTTCACGACCTGCTGTTCCACGAAGCGCACTAGAAGTTTGCTGCTCGGAACACGCACGATGTCTACCGGGGAGGTAATCGCCTGCGTGGTCGGGCACGAGCGGCCCGGGGAGGTGGCAATCACCGTGGCGACCAGCTCCGTTGAGCTGCTCGAGACGCCCCCCACCCTGATTGAGTAGCCCCCGGAACCTCGAGTGCCCATCGCCGCCACGATCAGCATCTCTCGCGAGAAATCGATGGACGGAACCGGCGGTTTGGGTCCAGAGTTCGCGACAATGCGAGTCCAGAGTGCAGACCAGGTCTGTGCATCGCGCACCACGACTCGCGCCGGCTCTTCGAGCCCGCTGTTCTGCCGGTAGTAGTTCTGGAGCGAGGAGTCGAGGGACTGCATTCCAATTGTCTGTCCGGCGTCGCGACGAGCGGATCCGTCCTCCGGAGCCTGCTTTGACGTTGGGTTGCACGAGGTCACGAGCAGCACCGTAACGACCGTGGTGATGATTCTGCGCATTGAGTGCTCCGTCTGAGGTGTTGCAGCGCGGATTCCGTTCATTGTGAAAGCATGTTCGGCATCGGGCCGCGCCGCAAGCTGAGCGAGCGCCCGCGCTGCACGCGACGCCGCAGTTATCTTTCGGACCCACTGGTACACCAATACCGTCACTCGAATCAATCCCGGAGCATCCGTGCCGTCCTCGAGATCGCTGGTTCTGATTCTTCTCATCGCGTGGGCGCCGGTGGCGTGTGTGACGCCACGCGGAGCGGGCGGTCCCTCGGCGACCTCGCCCGTCCTGTCGCCATGGGAGAAAATTCCCATTGCCGACGGCCGAGGCGTGATCCGACGCATGCGGGCACGGTATGATGGGCAGTTCGTCACGTCACTCACCTTTCGCCAGCTGAACACACTCTACCCGTTGAGCGGTGGCGAGCAGAGAAGCGAGTGGCTGGAGTATGCTGTCATTCCAGGGAGACTGCGCATTGAGTACCTCCCGGCGGAGAACCGGAGCGGCCTGATTGTCAGCGATAGCCGCATTCACGCGTTCGACAAGGGGCGATCGACGAGAAACGATCGTTACATCCATCCGCTCATGGTTCTGCTGTACGACGTGCATGCGCTGCCCGCGGATTCCACGATCGTCCTCGCGGATTCCCTCAGGATGAACCTGTCGCTGGTGCGGGAAGACATGTGGCGGGATCGCCGCGCGTATGTCATTGGTGCGGTGCGCGGTGACACGACGTCGAACCAGTTCTGGGTGGATGCGGAACAGTTGGTCACCGTGCGGGTGATCCAGGCGGAGAAGCGAGGTGCGCGTTCCGTGCTCAGTGACACCCGGATGGATCAGTTCGTGGAGTTCGGCGGCGTCCCGATTGCGACCGAGATACTTTTTCTGCGCGACGGACGCCCCTACTTTCGCGAAGTGTACACCGAGGTCAAGGCGAACATCGAGCTCTCAGCGGATCTGTTCGATCCCGTCAAATGGACCGGGACGGGAAGCTTTCGGCGGCCATAGCTCAGGTCTTCAGCTCGCCGACCAGGCTTTTCAGGCGGCTGGATCCCTGCTGGAGCTGTGCGGTGGACGTGGTCATCTCCTGGCACGCAGCGCTCTGCTCTTCAGTGGTCGCGCTTACCTCTTCCGCCGATGCCGCGTGACTCTCCGCCGTTTTGGCAATGGAGGCGATGCTGTTCGCGGCGCTGTCGGCGGCATTGGCGTTGTCCTGCGCCGCGGTTGACACACTCGCAGCCGCGATGCGCGTCTGTTCGGCTGCGGTGGCAATGGACTCCAGGGCCGCGTCGATGTCACGCGATACACGTTCGATCTCGATCACCCGCGTCGTGCTTCGCGTCATGGCCTCGGAGGCGCTGGCGACGCGTGACGTGACGACGCCCGTCATGTGCACGATGTCATCCGCCGCACGCTGCGCCTGCTCGGCGAGCTTTCGAACTTCCTCAGCCACGACGGCAAACCCCCGTCCGCTCTGACCGGCGCGTGCCGCCTCGATAGCCGCGTTGAGCGCGAGCAGGTTCGTCTGCTC
>JBKJRV010000270.1:0-8456 GCA_046593115.1 Gemmatimonadaceae bacterium | reverse complement strand
CCGTGCTTCACGCTCGGCACCACTTGCCAGCGACCGGCCGCATCCTTCTCGGCCGCACGGACGTTCCCCTCCTCCAATAACCGCAGGAGATCGTGGACAATGCGGTCGGCTTCCTCGGGAATGGAGCTGCCCACCGGCAGCCTCCAGAAGGCGTCGAGCGCCGCGAAGAGGCTCGCGTGCGGGGAGCGCATGATCACAGCGCCCCCGCTATCCGCAGGGCGTCGCGGATGAGCGGCTCGTGCACCGGCGCGAGCGGCATGAGCGGCAGTCGAAGAATGTTCTGGAGGCGCCCCATCATCGCCAGCGCCGCTTTCGCGCCCAGCGGATTCGATTCGATGAAGGCAGCGTGCATCCACGGCGCAAGCTGGTGATGCAGCGCGCGCGCCCCGGCAACGTCACCGGCGTGCGCACGCTCGACGAGTGCCGCCATCGCTTTCGGAGTCGCGTTGGAGACGACCGAGATGACGCCGTCACCGCCGCCGGCCATCACGGCGAGCGTGAGCGCATCGTCGCCCGAGAGGACGCTGAACCGCTCCGGCCGATCGCGAATAATGTCCATGATCTGGCCAAGATTGCCGGACGCCTCCTTCACGGCCACAAACCGTGGGTCCTCGGCAAGTTCGAGCGTGGTCTTCGCCTCAATGTTACTGCCGGTGCGACCCGGCACGTTGTAAATGATGATCGGCAGCGACACCGCATCGGCCACGGCGCGGAAGTGCGCGAGAATGCCGCGCTGCGGTGGCTTGTTGTACATGGGTGACACGTGGAGCAGGTGCGTCGCGCCGGCCAGCTCCATCTCGCGCGACAGCGCCACGGCTTTCTTCGTGTCGTTCGATCCCGCACCCGCCATGATCGGAATGCGGCCGCTCGCCGCGTCGACGACGATTTCCACGGCGCGGCGGTGTTCCTCGCCACTGAGCGTTGCGGCTTCCCCCGTCGATCCACACGGCACCAGAAAATGGATGCCCTCCGCGATCTGCCACTCCACCAGCGCCCGCAACGCGGGTTCGTCGAGGTCTCCCGATCTCGTGAACGGCGTCACGAGCGCCGTCCCGCAGCCGAACAACCGTCCGCTCATTGATTCACTCCCTCCGATGTGAGGTCGCTCATGCGAAACACGCCACGTTTGCCGAGCAGCCACCGCGCCGCGGTGAGGGCGCCGCTCGCGAACACGCGCCGGTCGCGTACCACGTGCGAGATCGTGACGTGCTCGAATTGCGCATCGAGGGTCAACTCGTGAGTGCCCGGAACGCTGCCCACCCGAATGCTCGTCACTGGAAGCTCTACGCCAAAACTCGCGGCGTGCCCGATGAGGGCATTTGCCGTACCGGATGGGGCATCCTTCTTCGCCGCGTGGTGTGTCTCGGTGAGATGGCCGGCGAATCCGCCGCCTGGCCGCAACGCACTCGCGACACTCTCCAGTAGCGCTCGCATCAGGTGCGCGCCGGGAGAGAAGTTGGATTCCCACAGCAGCGCTCCGCCATCACGCAGTACTTCCTTCCGTACCTGGGCAAGTTGATCGGACCACCCCGTGGTGCCCGTGACAACGGCGCAACCCGCCGCCAGCAGGGCACGCACGTTTGCGGCAGCCGCGGCAGGCTCGGTGAATTCGATTGCAACCTGTGCGCCGGAGAGTGATCCGGCACTGATTGCATTCGCGTCCCGGCCAATGCGAGCGACGACGTCGAAGCCGTGGCTGGCGGCCAGCTCATCCACCGCGCGGCCCATCTTTCCGAGGCCCACGATCGCGAGACGCGCGCCACTCATCCCGCCTCCACTCCGAAGAATGCGTCATGAAGCCGGCGCACGGCCTCACCCACCTGGTCGGCGTCGACTACGATGGTGAGGTTGATCCCCGTTGCGCTGAGCGACATGAGGTGCACGTGCAGATCCCCGAGCGCGCCGACCGCGCACGCCATGGCGCGCGTGTCGGTGCTGAGCGCCGCGCCAACGACCGCCACGACGCCGCGGTTGCGCTCCAGCGAAACGTCGCCGAGCGCGCGAAGGTCGATCACCAGCTGCTCCACCTTTCGCGTGTCCTCGATGGTCACCGAGATCGACACCTCCGACGTGGCGACCACATCGATCGCGATCGCGTGCTTCTCGAAGATCTCGAAGAACTGGCGCAGAAAGCCGTGCGTGAGCAGCATCCGCGGGGTGCGCACCTTGATGAGTGTGATCCCCACCTTGCCCGCGATCGCGCGCACCGCCATGCGCGGGGCCTCGAAGGTGATGCGAGTCCCCGATCCTGCCGGCTTGAACGAGTTCAGCACGAATACCGGTATTCCCATGCGGACCGCTGGGGCGATCGTATTCGGGTGCAACACCTTCGCGCCGAACGAGGCGAGCTCCGCGGCCTCGTCAAAGCGGATGACATCGATGGTCCGCGCCCCATCCACGACCTTCGGATCGCCAGTCAACATACCATCCACGTCGGTCCAGATCTGAATCTCCTCAGCATGCAGCGCCGCGCCGATCAGCGACGCACTGTAGTCCGATCCCCCGCGACCGAGTGTCGTCGTGATGCCTTCCGACGTTGCACCGACGAACCCGCCGAGGACCGGGATGCGCCGATCGCGCACAATCGGCATCAGCACCCGGCGCGCGCTCTCCGCAATGGCGTCGGGTTTCGGCTCGGCGCGCGTAAAGTTGTCGTCGGTGATCATGAGCTCGCGTGCGTCCACCAACGCGGCCGGCAATCCGTGCGCGCGAAACGCGGACGCCACGAGCAGTGACGACAGCTGTTCGCCGATCGAGGCGATGGCATCGAGGCTTCGTGGCGTCAGGTGACCGAGCACCGAGAGGGCCTCGGCGAGACTGGCCAGCTCGTCGAACATCGCGCTCAGGTCGCCGGCCACGCCTTCATCGGCCGACAGATCGCTGAGCAGGATGTCCGCCTCCTCCAAATGGCGCTCACGAAGTGCTTCAACGCTGCGCATGGCGCCAATGAGCTGGCCATTCACCGCCTGCTCGGCGAGCGCAAGCAGCGTCGTGGTTGCGCCGGCCAGCGCCGACACGACGACGATCGGCTGCCTGGCCTGACGCTCTTCGACGATGCACGCCGCGCGACGAATCGCCGCCGCGTCCGCCACCGACGTGCCGCCGAACTTGACGATGATCACGCGACCGGGATGCGGCCCGTAGCGATCATGAGCTCGGCGTTCAGAATGGAGGCTCCGGCGGCCCCCCGGATGGTGTTGTGACCGAGCGCGACCAGCTTCAGGTCGAAGAGCTCGTCGGTGCGCAGACGACCCACCGTCACCGTCATGCCCTTTCCCGAGTTTACATCGCGGCGCGGTTGAGGCCTGTCCGCCAGATCGGTTACCAGCAGTGCGCGCGGCGGTGCACTTGGAAGTTCCTGGGCGACGTCGGCGCCCAGCCATTCGGCAAAGGCTGCGTGCGCTTCGGCGGCGGTCGCTTTCGCTGCGAGGCGAACGGACATACAGATCGTATGGCCATGCTCCACCGCGACCCGATTGGCGTGTGCGCTGATGCGAATCGGCGCCGGCGCTACGCGACCATCCTTCATCGTTCCCAGAATTTTCAGCGATTCGCTCTCGAGCTTCCCCTCTTCGTCGGCAATGTAGGGGATCACGTTTCCGAGAATATCGAGCGATGCGACGCCCGGATAGCCGGCGCCGGAGACCGCCTGCATCGTCATCAGCGCCACCTCCCGAACACCGAACCGCTCGTGCAGGGGAGCGAGCGCCATGGTCGCTACTATAGTAGCGCAGTTCGCGTTGGTGACGATGCCGCCCGTCCAGCCCCGATTGCGTCGCTGAAGCGCGAGCAGGTCGAGATGATCGGGGTTCACCTCGGGAATGACGAGGGGAACGTCATCCTCCATGCGAAAGCAGCGCGCATTGCTCAGCACCAGCTTGCCGGCCTTCGCAAACTGGCTCTCGATCTCCCCGGCGACCGAGCCATCCAGTGCCGAGAAGACGATGCCCGATTCGACGAGCTCGGGTTCACAGGGGATGAGCGTTCGGTCCCCGACGTCGCCTTCGAGCGCTCCATCCAGCCAGCGCGTTGCGTCGCGGTACGGCTTGCCGGCCGAACGCTCCGACGCGGCGAGCTCGCGCAGCTCCAACCAGGGATGATCCTCGAGCAGCCGAATGAACGTCTGTCCGACGGCGCCGGTTGCCCCGAGCACGGCGACGGGAATGCGTGACACCGGGACGTGTGAGCCGGGCATTACGCTGCCAGCACCGCTCGAACGAGCTGCTCGTAACGGCCCACGCTCTCCTGAAGCTCCTTCACACTGATGTGCTCGTCGGTGGTGTGAGCCACATGAATGGAGCCCGGCCCATATAACAGCGGGGTGCCCCAACGACTGAGCAGCGGAATGTCGGACGTGTAGGCAACCGGAGCGACGTCGAAGCCCGGGACCGTGTGAAACCGCTGCGACGGTATGTATGAACCGTACTCTACCTCGGCCTTTCCGCGGGCCCAGTGCTCCAGCTGCTGCTTCACCGATTGCGGCTCGCCCACCAGACGGAACATGATCTCCACTTCCGCGAGCGACGGAATGATGTTCGACTCCGTGCCCGCGTGAATAACGCCGATGTTCAGCGTGGTTTCGCCCAGCACCGGGTCGGACGGAAGCTTCAGGTTCCGCAGCGTGGGGAGCATTTCGAGCATGGGTTCGATCGCCGAGCGACCCAGGTGCGGGTATGCCGAGTGTGCGGCGCTGCCATTGAAGCGGAGCGTGACGCGTTGCGAGCCCTTGGCTCCGCTGGCAAGCTTGTTCTCGGTCGGTTCACCGTTGATGAGAAAGCGGCTTGTGGCGGGCAACTGGTTGGCGGCACGTGCGCCGTCGGATCCCTTCTCTTCGCCCACGACGAAGAGGAGATCCACCCGTTCCTCTCCGGCGGCCGCCAGGTTCTCGGCGGCGACCAGCATGGCTGCCGCAATGCCTTTCGCGTCGCAGGCACCCCGGCCCATGAGTAGGTCGCCCCGGAGCCGCGGCGGGATGTAGGGCGGCACCGTGTCGAGGTGGGTGGAGAGCGTGACATGTCCATTACCGCGCGACGCCCACACATTCCCGCGACCAGGCGTCACTTCCTGAATAGTGACGTTCCAGCCGCGGGCCATCAGCCAGCGGGACACATGGTCGACGGCGGGGCCTTCGCCACCGCTGGGAGAATGGATCGAAAGCAGTTCGGCCGCGAGCGTAACGACGTCGGTCATGCCTTCAAGCTATCCTCGGGCGAAAGAGCTTGACAATCGCGCGACAGTGGCCGCACTGAGGCACGAGCAACCAACGGCGGCCCGCTCCTCCTCTACCTTGGTGGCGGAGGCGCCTAGACCTCGTAGTGGCGCGCGATCCGACGTCCAACGTATATGCCAATTCCGGTGCCCACCATGCTCACCATGAATGCCGTCATTACTCCGACGAGCGCTCCGAGCCACCACCCTGCGTAACTGCCGACAGTGGCTCCGACGAACCCCAGGAGCTTCGTCAACGGCTGGAGGGAGGGGTTGGCGGCCAGACCACGGGGAGACCGTAGACTTCGCCGAGCACACGCGCGTACGCACTCATGGCCGGCATATTCATCACCGCGCGTCGTGCATCGAGTTCCGAGAGCGCCTCGATGGGCTCCGCAACGAGCTTCCCGTGTTCGATCCTGAACTGCGTCCCATAGCGTTGCGGCGTTCCGTGACGCACGAGAACACGATCCACGAGAGTGGCGTAATCCGATGAGCCGATTTCGCCTCGCGCGACGCCCGCCTCCAGCACCGGGAGCATTTCGCGCTGGAAATCGACGAATGGGCTGTGTTGCAGTATGAGCCACGCCGCGTTTGCCGCGCGGTCACCGACGAGCACCGGCGTTGGCCACCCATACATCCGCACCATGCCGCGAAGCCACAACGAGCGCGCGGAATCCGCGCGCATGCTCGCGAGGATCGTTACGGTATCACTCGCAACGAACGCCCTGCCGAGATCCTCGCGGCCGCGCTGATCCTCTTCGCCGAGCTGCGTGAGCGTATCCGTCAGTGCCTGTCGCTGCGCAACCGTCATGACCCGAAGAGACGCCGCAGGCGGTTTCTGCCCGGCCTGCGTATGACACGCCGACATTCCGGCAATGGCGGCGACGAACACGCACAGTGCGCCACGAATTGTGCGACTCATGCGATGAACTCCCAATCCCCGGGGTGCAACAGCAGCCGTCCGTCGGCATTCCCGGCGGCACGAGGTCTCAATTCCTGCTCGAGGCGTTGTGCTTTCATTCAGACTCGTGGTGGCATCGTGTCCGTCGCTGAATGGTGACCGCGGATGAATAAGTGGAGTCACGCGAGAATGGGGCCGCGCGCTGGCCTCCCGCGAACGCCTTCTGCCGCGCAGCTTTGCAGCATGCTGATGCTGCTGAAGCTGCTTCAATCACTGATCAGGACCCTGCACTCGGAGGGGACGCCAGGCCAGGTGGCGGCGGGGATCGCGCTTGGGGCGGCGCTTGGCCTCACCCCGATCATGAGCCTTCACAATCTCGTGATCGTCGCGCTGGTCTGCGTGCTCAATGTCTCATTCGGCGGCGCGATGCTCGGCTGGCTGCTGTTTGTGCCGGTCGGATTTCTGCTCGATCCCGCCTTCGACCGCGTTGGGACGAAGCTGCTGCTCGAGACGCCGTCGCTCACGCCGCTCTGGATGACGTGGTACAACACGCCGGCGGTGCCCTTCACGAGCTTCAACAACACCGTGGTGCTGGGGAGCGTCGTGGGCTGGTTGGTGCTGTCGCCCTTCATCTACTTCGCGGCGCGCGTGGGAGTAATCCACTATCGCGCCACGATTGGCGAGCGCGTACGTCACTCCCGCTTCTACAAGGCGGTCACGAGGTCGAAGCTCTACAACGTGTACACCTGGTTCCGGCCGGAGTGACATGACCCAACCGGTGAGCGCGAAGGCAGATGACGAGAGCGCTGAAAGTGGGCGATCCGGGCCGAGTCGCACGCGCGTCTTTCGGTGGCGGGGCATCATTCCGATGTTGCTTATCCTGTCGTTGCTGGTCGCGGGCTGGACGCTGTTTGGGGGGCGCCTCCTTCGCGACACCGCCATCGAAGCGACGACCAAGGCACTCGGCACACATGTGGACATCGCGTCTGTAGATGTGGACGTGGTGCGTCCGCGCATTTCGATTCGCGATCTTCAGATCGCCGACCCGTTCAACCCGCGTCGCAATCTGCTCGACGCGAAGGCAATTGTCGCCGACCTCGACGGACGCGCGCTGCTGGAGCGCAAGATCGTCATCACCAGACTGACTGTCGCCGACGCGCACGCGGGATCGCCGCGCACGACCGCGGCGCCCGCGGTCTCCGGCGGCGGATTCGCGCCCGCTGCGTTACGCGAGATGCAACGCTTTGCGAGGCAGTTTCGGGTTCCACTGCTGTCGCTGACTCCCGTCGACACGATTCGTTCGCTCGTGCTCGACCCGAAGCAGCTCGCGACCGTCAAGGCAGCGATCGAGTTGCGCGACCGCGCCGACTCCACCCGCGACGCCATCGAGCTGGGATGGCGTTCGTTGCGCATCGAGGAGACTTTTGATTCGAGCCGAGCGTTGGTAGTCCGGCTCGCGGGGACGAATGCGCGGACGCTGGGGATCGATGGAACCCGGCGCGCCGTCAACGATCTCCGTCGTGGAATCAGGCAGGTGGATTCCGCGAAGAAGCGTCTCGCGGCGCTCGAGCGCACCGTGATGGCTGGCACCGCACGACTTGTTGAGGACGTGAAAGCGCTCGACAGCGCGCGGCTCAGCGACTACGCGTTCGCGCGGGGTCTGCTGAAGCTTCCCACGTTCGACGCACCCGAGATTGGCGCCGCACTCTTCGGCAAGGTCAGCATCGAGCAGTTCCAGAAGGCGATGTACTGGACGGAGATTGCTGGCCACTACGTGCCGCCCGGATTTCGGCCGCGAACCACTGCTGGCCCCGACCGTGTTCGGCGGTCGGGAAGGACCGTGCATTTTCCGAGGGCGCGATCGTATCCGCGGTTCCTGATGCAGCAGGGCGATCTCGCGCTGACGATTGGAACCGGGCGCACAGCCGCGCGGTATGTCGCGCGTGTCACCGGAGCGACGAGCGAGCCCGCGCTGGTTCGCGAGCCGCTGCGCGTAAGAATTCGGCCGGTTGTCGCAGCCGGGTCAGGATTGCGGATCAGCGCGGACGCAGCGCTCGATCACCGGACCGCGCGCCGCCGCGATGAAGCGACCATCGCGGCGCAGAATGTCGCGTTGCCGCGCTTTGCGCTGCCGGGCGTGCCGCTCAGCATGGAGCCGCGTCACGCCGGCATGGATCTGCGTTTCGTTCGCGAAGGAGATCGTATCACGGCGCGGTGGAGCGTGGTGTCGGACTCCGTCACCTGGCTTCCCGACAGCGCCGCCGCCACGGCGCGTGGACGGGTGAGAAGCGCGATGGAGCCGCTCGATGCCGCTGAGCACCCGCGTGACGAGCTGCTCCATCGC
>JBKJRV010000263.1:0-2724 GCA_046593115.1 Gemmatimonadaceae bacterium | reverse complement strand
GTGCAACTGTTCGGACGCGAGGAAGATGAGGCTGCACGATTCACCGAGCTGAACCGGAGCCACCTTGATGCGCACCTGCGCTCGATTCGCGTCCGAACAGTTGCACGACGCGCATTCCGGTGATGCGCTCCTGAAGGAAAGAGTTAATGCGTGCCAGCCGAACACGGATCTCGCGGTAGGTCTCGCGAATCAGCCGCTGAAAAACGTGCGAGGTCAGGTAAACGAGGGGAATGATCGCAAACGAGGCGAGCGCGAGCCGCCAATCCACAACGAGCATCATGACGCTGATCGCGATGAGCGTGAAGAGATCCCCTACGCCCGCCACCACGCCCGCCGTGAAAAGTTCGTTAAGCGCCTCGACATCCGAAGTGACCCGCGTGATGAGGCGCCCCGCCGGATTACGGTCGAAAAACGTGACAGGGAGGCGCTGGAGATGTTCGAAAATCTGTAGCCGGAGGTCGTGCATGACCTCTTGTCCCAGGCGTGTCGTGAACACCGTCTCGAACCAGGAAAACGCGAACTGAAGTAGCGTCGCCATCACAAATAGCACGGCGGCGTCACGCACCATCCCCAGGTCCCCGGCGGGGAGCGCGACGTCGATCACCTGTTTCGTGAGCCAGGGTCCCGCAAGCTGCAGTGCTCCATCCGCAAAGAGGAGAACCACGGCCGCCGCGACGAGCGTTCGGTACGGGCGGATGTATTGCAGGAGACGTCGCATCAGTCGCGCGTCGTACGCTTTACCGAGCGTTTCGTCTTCGTGAATTTCGGGAGCAGCCATGGAGCGGAGCGGGGAATGTCGGCAGGACCTGGCGCGAGGAATGAAGGCTAACCCCGAGCGGTGCCGAGGACCTATATTGTGGTGCGCCGCGTCACCAGCGTCGTACGCATTTGTTCTCGGGGCTGGTACGTCTGTTGCTATACGACCGCGTGCGCGACACAGGTTCACTCCGCGGAGGAACGACAAATGGGCATACTTGCTTGGGCCGTACTGGGCCTCATCGCCGGCGCTATTGCCAAGGCGATCATGCCAGGAAAGGATCCTGGTGGCATTATCATCACGATGGTCATCGGTATCGTTGGCGCCATGCTTGGCGGGTTTCTCGGCAGCATGATCGGCTGGGGCAGCGTGAATGCGTTCGATTTCCGCAGCATCATCCTTGCGATCGTCGGAGCGCTGCTGTTGCTCTGGATCTATCGCATGGCCACTGGGCGACGGGCGGGTACGGCACCGCGCGTGTAACGCTCTCGTAGTGGAAACGAGGAATGCGGAAGTGATAGTCACTTCTGCATTCCTCGTTTCACGTTTCACCCCTTCCGGTTCCCTTTTAACTACCCAGGCGGACGAACCGTGGCGCTGTGGCTCTACTGGATCTTCTTCGGATTGGTCGCCGGCGCCCTGGCGAAATTCCTGGTGCCTGGACGTGACCCGTCCGGCTGCCTGTTCACCACCATCCTCGGGATCGTCGGCGCCATGCTGGGCGGCTTCCTCGGCACGTGGCTGGGATGGGGACGCGTGAGCCAACCATCGTTCGACCTGGCTTCCATCGGGATTGCAACGCTGGGTGCCATGCTGCTGCTCATCATCGGGCGCCTCGTCCGACGCGCAATGCATCGGCCCGACGCGCGGCGCGAGTAAAACACGGCGCGGATGACCGATTAGTTTTCACCACATGAAGGATCGCATTGTCGTCCGCGGCGCCAGACAGCACAATCTCAAAAATATCAATCTCGAGATCCCGCGACGCGCCTTCACGGTCATCACGGGTCCTTCCGGATCGGGCAAGTCGTCGCTCGCGTTCGACACCATCTACGCGGAGGGACAGCGCCGCTACGTCGAGTCATTGTCGGCGTATGCCCGGCAGTTTCTCGAGCGCATGGAAAAACCCGACGTCGATTCGATCGATGGGTTGTCCCCGGCCGTTGCGATCGAGCAGCGCAACCCGACGAAGACTTCACGCTCCACCGTCGGTACTGCGACTGAGATCTACGACTACCTGCGGCTTCTCTGGGCGCGCGTCGGGCGCACCTTCTGCCCGAAATGCGGACGCGAGATGCACCCCGATACCGCGCAGTCGGTATCGGACACGATCATGACGCTGCCCGAGGGAACGCGCTTTCACGTCACGTTCCCCCTCCGGCGCTCCGCCGAAGTCACGCATGACGTGGTGGTCGAGAATCTGCGCGCGCAGGGTTTTCTGCGTGTCGGAGTCAACGGCATTATTCACCATCTCGACGACCTCGCCGGGAAAAACATCGATCTCACCGCGGTCGATGATCTGCTGATCGTCGTGGACCGTCTGGCCATCGCACCCGAGGCGCGCGGGCGCCTCACCGACGCCATCAGCACCGCGTTTTCCGAGGGCGAATGCGACTGTGTCATTCTCTTTTCGGAGTTGGTGGCATCGCCGTTCAGCCCGGATCCCGCGGTGTTGCCTGCGGCCCGCCGGGCCTCACGCGCCAGCACGCCCGGCGTCGAAATGGTGGGTCGGCTGAACTTTACCGAGCGCTACGAGTGCCCGAACGACAAGACGCGCGCTCCGGCGCCCACACCGCAGCTGTTCTCGTTCAACAGTCCGCGGGGCGCGTGTCCGAAGTGCAACGGTTTCGGCGCGATTCTCGAATACGATGAATCGCTGATCGTCCCGTATCCGGATCGCTCGCTGCGCTCGGTAAAGTTCAGCCGACCCACCATTTCGACGCCGGGCGTGCTGGCGCGTGAGGCCC
>JBKJRV010000395.1:0-5664 GCA_046593115.1 Gemmatimonadaceae bacterium | reverse complement strand
CGCGAGAACGCTTGCGCGCGCCATCGATCTCGATCCCGTGAACCGCGAAGGCATTCTCGATTCCGAGGCGACACAGCGGCGCACACGGTTGATCGATACGGTGTACGAGCGCGTTCTCGAGAAGCTGCGTCGGGAGCCGGTCGAGGACTTTCGCATCGACTTCGAGGACGGGTATGGCAACCGCCCCGACGCCGAAGAGGACGCGGACGCCGTCCGGTGCGCGGAGGAGGTGGCCGCGGGGGCTGAGGGGGGAACGCTGCCTCCGTTTCTCGGTATTCGCATCAAGCCGCTGACCGAGGAGCTGCACGGCCGAAGCCTGAGGACGCTGGAACGGTTCATCTCGAAGCTGAGCGGCCAGATGGCGGGCAAGATGCCGTCGAACTTCGTCGTCACGCTGCCGAAGGTGACCAGCCCGGAGCAGGTCCGGGCGCTGGTATCGGTGCTCGAGGCCCTGGAGCATTCGCTTGGATTAGAGAAGGGCAGCCTGCGCTTCGAGATCATGGTGGAAACGCCGCAGTCGATTATCGGGAGCCGGGGGGAGTGCCAGCTGCCACTCCTGGTGGATGCGGGCGAGGGGCGGATCACTGGCGCGCATTTTGGGACGTACGATTACACGGCGAGCGTGAACATCACGGCGGCGCACCAGCGCATGCGTCACCCGGCATGTGATTTCGCGAAGCACATGATGCAGGTGTCGCTGGCTGGCACTGGGGTTCGCATGTCGGATGGCTCGACGACGATCATGCCGGTGGCGCCGCACAAGGCGGAGAAGGGCAGCGCACTGTCGTCGGCACAGATGGAGGAAAACCGCGCCAGCGTGCACCGTGCGTGGAAGCTGCACTACGACGATGTTCAGCATTCACTCGTGAATGGCTTCTACCAGGGATGGGATCTGCATCCGGCACAGCTCCCGACGCGCTACGCGGCCGTCTACTCCTTTTTCCTGAGTGGGCTCGACGCGGCGGGCGCCCGGCTCAAGAACTTCGTACAGCGCGCGGCGCAGGCAACTCTCATTGGCGATGTGTTCGACGATGCGGCGACGGGGCAGGGGCTGCTGAACTACTTTCTGCGGGCGATCAATTCCGGCGCGATCACCGAGGAGGAAGCGGTCGAGATGACGGGAGTGACGCTGGAAGAGTTTCGCGGTCGCTCGTTCGTCACTATTCTCGCGAACCGGCGGTAGCGGCCGCCTCCGCGAGAGGCACGCTGTTTTCAACCTCGGCGCAGAGCGCATCGACTGCTGACGATCCGCGTGATGGTCAGCGCGCGCTCACTCCGCGCGGCGGACCGTCGCTTCGATCAGCCCGAACGGCTCTTCCGTTGCCACGAAAATCTCGTTGTCGTTCTCCAGTCCGAACGGCTTGAGGTCCACCAGCAGATGATGCCGGTTGGGCAGCGTCAGCGTGATCTCGTCGACATCGGACACGTTCTCGATCACGGACTCCGCCATCGCATACAGGGTGTGCTGAACGGAACGGCTGTCATGCTCGGCAAACGCTTCCAGCAGAAGCTTCCGGACCGCCTCCCACGACACGCCGTAGGCGAGGCCCTTACCGGAGTACCGCCAACGCGCCGTCATGCTGGTAGCGAACAACCGGTCGCGAGTTTCGCGCAGGGTGGTGTAGCGATCCCGCATGTAGCCCTCGAACCCTGACTGCGCCGTCTTGATGATGACGAGATCGGAAACACCGCCTTCGACGGTGCGCTCGCCATCGGCGGAACGAAAGACGTGCGCGGTGCGAATCTCGCGTCCCGCGCGGCTGAACGCCGTGCGATGCGGCTTGCCCCCGATGGTCAGGCGATCCCAGCGATGTTCCTCGATGTCGATGCGGATGGTTCCGACATGCGGATTGTCGGCGAAGAAGTGGTCGGCGAGGATGACGGCAAATTCCTCCGCCTGATCCCACGAATAGCGCCGGGCAATCGCGTACACGGTGTTCTTCATGGTGTCGGTCGGCAGCACCGTGCTGTTGTCGCCCTCGGTATGCACCCGCAAGAACTCGCCGCCAAACTGAATCGCTACCGTCAGGTCCTTGATCTCGTGCCGATCGCCGTCGCGGGCAACCTTCACGATGCGAATTCCCGACTTGCCATAGCCGCTGCGCTCGAGCCTTACCGGCATTCAGCTTCCCCGGTAGGTGGAGTAGCCGAAGGGACTGAGCAGCAGAGGCACGTGGTAGTGCTGCGACGCGTCGCGGATCTCGAACAGGATGGCGACTTCGGGAAAAAAGGCGTCCACATTGTGCGCCCGAAAGTACGCGCTCGTGTCGAACGTCAGACGATAGAGCCCAGCTTCGAGTCGGTGACCCTCCGGCAGCAGGGCTTGCACACGCCCGTTGGGATCCGTCATTGCTCGTGCAAGCACGTCGCCCGTTGACGTACCTGCCGTTTCGAGCGTGACCGGTACACCGCCTGCCGGCGCACCGCGTGCGGTATCGAGCACGTGAGTACTAATGCCACCCATCAGCGAGGCCCTCCAATGGGAGCCACGGTTGGTGGCTCAAACAGTTTGTCGAGTCGCAGTCGCGTGATCTTGTGCTGCTCCTCCGCGGCCTCGCGCAGCTCGGAGGCTTCATCGTTCTCCATGCGCCGCGTGACGGATGCCTTGACGTCGAGCGCGTTCTTTCCGGTGGCGCAGAGGATGAACTGCCAGCCGAACTTCTTCTCGTATTCGGCGTTCAGACGCTGCAGTTCTTCCGCGGCGGAGGCGTCGGCGACAATGGCGGCTTGTTCGCCGCGCGACCAACCCGCCGACCGGGAAGCGGACTTCCGGGATGCGTCACCGAGCTTCGGATGCGCGCGAAACGCTTCGAGCCAATCGTCTTTTCGCAGATGCCACCACGTGTCGTCTGACTGCTGGTACAGCGCGTCGAGTGATGCGAAAGGACGCCCGCGCGCCATGCGTTCCGCCCATTCGGAAGAGGCACAGCACTCCTGCATGAGCTCGACCGCCCGGTTGCGGGACAGCTCGTCGAAGGCCGCGAGCGTGATCATGCGCCGTTCACACCTCCGGTGAGAGTGCCCCACAGGCGCAGCCGGGCGACTCCGCCATCAGGAAAGATATTCAGGCGGACGTGAGTTACTCCGGGCAGCGACCGCAGCTCCTCGCGGAAGAAATGTCGCGTGTGCGGGGTGAGCGGCGTTTTCGGAAGGAGTTCGGTCCATCGCGTACCTGACCCTGGCTCAGCGATAAAAGCGCAATCCGCGATCGTCGCTGCGTCGAGCGAGCACCAACCAGGTGCATTGCCCTTGAAGTACGACGTGTCCACCTCGGCGCGACTGATCGAGCCGTTCGCGCACAGCCGGACAATCGCCCAGTCGTTTCCCGGACCCCGACGCCGCTTCGTTTCCCACCCTTCGTTCATCTGACGCGACGGCCCGGGCATGATAAGGTGGTGGCGATTTCCAAAGAACATGTCGCTGCATGAGACCACGTACCCCCCGTTCTCCAGCGCCGCCAGGTCGAGGTCGGTACGCCCCAACGATTCAGGCGGCATGGCCGGGACGCCATGCACGCGCAGGCGAGCCACGCCTCCGTCCGGATAAATATTAAGTCGCAGGTGCGTCACCCGTTCACGATCCTCTATCTCGAACGAGTTGGGCGCGTCGCCGCGCAGATCGCCGCGGGCAAGTATGAGACGCCACGGTACGCCGTCCGCGCTGAAGTCGCTCAGCGTCGCCGCTGGTGCGTCGCACGCTTCGATCGAGCATTGCGCGGGATAATTGCCCTTGAAGTTCGCGGTATCCACGATCATCCCATGGAGCACTCCCGGGATGCCCAGCTTGATGATGCACCAGTCGTAGCCGGATTCGCGGCGACGGCGCGTCTCCCAGCCGTCCATCCATTTCCCTCGCTCGGTGTACTCGTGGTTCGCGATGGGCGGCGCGACCTTGATGAGATTCTCCTTGGCGGCAAAGAATTCATCGTTGGCGAGGAGCACCGTGCTGCCCAACCGCTCCGACGCGAGGTCGGGCATATCGGTGAAGCGGGATGTCGTCACAGGGCGAGTGTCGAGAACAGGTGTACCCGCGAGCTTCGCGAGAAGAAGTTCATGAAGATCGTCTCCGTCATTGCGGGCGCATGAGAGGAGCACCGTGTGCGGGAGCAACAGTGGTTCCATCGTAAATCTTTCTGCCACGAAGGTACGTCGCCTTCACGATACCCGGCAGGCGTGCGCCAATGTACGGCGTAACCGGATGTCGGTGGCGCAGCATGGACGCTGCGACCTCGTATTCCTCGTCAGGATCCCACAGCACGAAATCCGCGTCGCAACCTGGAGCGATAGTGCCCTTGCTTCCGTGTAGCCCGGCACGGCGCGCTGGTGCCGCGCACATCCACTGCGCTACGCGCTCGAGGGAATATCCGCGCGCGCGGGCGCCGCGCCATACCACCGAGAGGCCGAGCTGGACTGAAGCGATGCCGCCCCAGGCCGCCAGGAAATCACCGCGATCGAGGTGCTTCAGCGCCGTCGGGCATGGCGAATGGTCAGTGGCAATGAGATCAATGGTACCGTCGCCCAGTGCCAGCCAGAGACGTTCGCGTGTCGCGCGATCACGAATGGGCGGTGCGCATTTGTGGCTCGTTTCCCCGTCTTGAATGGACTCAGCATCAAAGTGGAGATAATGCGGACACGTTTCCACGGTGATGGGCAACCCCTCCTGGCGAGCTGCGGCAAGGGCGTCGAGCGCCTCCCACGTCGCGAGGTGCACGATGTGAATGGGCGTCCGGAACTCCCGGCAAAGGCGAATCATCAACTCGACGGCGAGCGTCTCTGCCTCGGGCGGGCGCGACGCGAGATACGTCGCGTACTGCTCCGGCCGTCGCGAGGCATCAGCCAGAATGGAGGTCGTGGCCCGAACGATGGGTTCCGGCAGCTCGGCATGGACAAGGAGCGGCAGGCCGAGATCGGCAAGTATCGGTAGGGCAATACGGAGGTCCTGCTCGGTGACTCCGGGAAACTCGTCAACGCCCGACGGGACGAGAAAGCACTTGAAACCGGCGACGCCGGCGCTGGCGAGACGTTGAAGCTCGGAGGCATTGCCGGGAATCACGCCGCCCCAGAATGCCACGTCCACGTGCGCCGAGCGTGACGCCGCTTCGATCTTTTCAGCAAGAGCGGCCACAGTCGTCGTGGCGGGAATGCTGTTGAGTGGCATGTCCACGAGCGTCGTCACACCACCGGCGGCCGCGGCGGCGGTGGCCGTCCTGAAGCCTTCCCACTCCGTTCGTCCGGGCTCGTTAATGTGAACATGCGAATCCACCAGTCCGGGATACACCACGAGGGAACCGGCATCAACCACGCTTCCGCCGTCCGCGATGTCCGTGTAGTCGCTCACTCGAAGGATTCGTTCACCCTGCACATGAATTGCCGCAGCGCGCAGTCCGGACGGCGTCACCACGCGCGTCCCCCGGAGGACAAACGCGCTGTCGTTGCGATGGGCCACGGTGCCGCTGCTCACGCGATGCACATCAGCAGAAGACTACGACGCTGTATCCGCCCAGAAGCGCGCCAGGAGATTGGATGCGACCATCCGGCGATAGTCAGCCGTCGATCGCACGTCATCGATGGGATGGATCTCGGCTTCGAGCACGCGCTGCGCAGCGACGATATCGCCGGACGCGCCAAGGAGCGCTTCCGTCTGCGGAAGTCGCACGACCGTTGG
>JBKJRV010000348.1:0-4342 GCA_046593115.1 Gemmatimonadaceae bacterium | reverse complement strand
ATCTCGACCTACACGGATGGACCGTTCATCGACCTGTGCCGCGGTCCACACGTGCCGGATACGTCGTATCTGAAGCACTTCAAGCTGCTCAACGCCGCCGGCGCGTACTGGCGCGGTGATGAGAAGCGGCAGATGCTGCAGCGCATTTACGGGACGGCGTGGTTCAGGAAAGACGAGCTCGAGGCGCACCTGCACCAGCTCGAGGAGGCCAAGCGCCGCGACCACCGGGTACTCGGGCACGCGCTGGACCTGTATTCCACCGACCAGCGCGTGGGACCCGGGCTCATCCTCTGGCACCCGCGTGGCGCCATCATTCGCAACGAGATCGAGAATTTCGAGCGCGAGCTGATTCTGCGGCACGGGTACGAGCTGGTGTATACGCCGCACATCGTCAGCGAGAAGCTGTTCGAGATTTCGGGACACCTGGTCAACTTCAAGGATGGCATGTTCGGGGCGATGGACGTCGAGGGAGGCGCCTACCGTCCGAAGCCCATGAACTGCCCGGGCCATATCTGCATCTACCAGGCGCACCAGCGCTCCTATCGAGATCTCCCGATCCGTTTCGCGGAGTTCGGCACCGTGTATCGGTACGAGCGCAGTGGCGTGTTGCACGGGATGTTGCGGGTGCGCGGCTTCACGCAGGACGACGCGCACGTCTTCTGCACGCCCGAGCAGGTGCCGGGCGAGATCGAGCGGCTCCTGGATCTCGTGGACGAGATGCTGAAAGTGTTCGGCTATCCGTACACCATCGAGCTGTCCACACGCCCGGAGAATGCGCTCGGTGACCCGGAAACCTGGCAGCGCGCGGAGGAGACGCTCGCGTCCGTGATGCGCGAGCGCGGGCAGGAGTTCACCATCGATGAAGGGGGCGGCGCTTTCTACGGGCCCAAACTCGACTTCAAGCTCATTGACGCGATCGGTCGGAAATGGCAGGGCCCCACCGTCCAGCTCGACTTCAATCTGCCGGAGCGTTTTCAGCTGGAGTATGTCGGCGCCGACAACGAACGCCATCGGCCGGTCATGCTGCACCGCGTGCTGGTTGGCTCGATGGAGCGTTTTGTCGGTGGGCTCATCGAGCACTACGCGGGCGCGTTCCCGCTGTGGCTCGCGCCGGAGCAATGCCGCGTCATTCCGATTGCCGAGGACTTTCGAGGTGCTGCGGAAGCAGTGGTGGCGGCGATGAAGGCGCGCGGATTGCGCGCCAGCCTCGACGCGCGCTCGGAAACGCTGAACTACCGCATTCGCGATGCGGAAGTGATGAAGGTGCCATACATGGCGGTCATTGGAAGACGCGAGGCGGAGCAGAGCACCGTGGCCGTGCGCATGCGCGGGGCGGGGAAGAAGCAGGATGTGGTTGCGGTGAGCTTTTTCGTCGACCGATTGGCAGAGGAAGTGCGATCTCGGAATCTCCCGCCGATGGTTGAGGTCGCGACGGCCGGCGTGTGATGCTCCGAGTACCCCAAATTTCGCCGAGCTGCAAGCCGATTGTGGCTTTGTTCGCAGTGCTGCTCGTCGGATGCCCGATGGGGGAGACGCGGGAAGAAGAGGGCTTGCCGGACACAATTTTTCACGACTCGACTGGTATTCGCCGGCGGTGGGAGGGATCCATCGACGCTGTCACGGTGGCCCCCGGCGATTCAGTTCGCGGGCTCGTTGTGGATTCTGTCGCAGTGTCGATGGCTTATGACTCCACGGCGGTCGGTACCGTAAAGCTTCGGGGTGAATTCGTGATTGTTGGCCAAATCACGGCGCATCCAGATACCGAGCTGAACGCCCTTTGCTTCGAAGCCGAATCCGTGAGCAAGTTCGAGCTGCCACGGTTGCAAGGCGACAACCGGCGCCCGTGGTTCTGTTTTTCGAATATCAGTGATGCAAGGCGTCTGCTGGCGCCGTTCACACCTGGACGGATGTACAGAGTCGTCCTCGATCAATTCACCATTCATCGTGGCCTGACCGACCAGACCAACAGCGCACGGCTCCGGCATGTGCTCAGCCACTCGCCTTGATGAGTACGGCATGGCTCTACTGAGGTGCGCGAAGTCCGCTCGAGTTGGACCGTTAGCCGCGATGTGGTCGTCGCGTAACAGCCGAGTAGCAACGAGGGAGCCGAGCGAAGTAGATTTCGCGTTGCACCATGAAGCGCACTGGACATCTCGATGTGACGCGCGCGAATTGGATGCTCTCCCTCAGCCCGGCGGTTGTAATGATCGACGACATGGGCACTTTCAGAACGAGCGTGGCAATCGAGCATCCCGGCCGAAGGGGACGGCTAGTGCAGATCGCTGATGTCATGGTCGATACCGGAAGCGAGTTCACGTGGATTCCGCGTCCCGCGCTCGAGGAACTGGGTCTGACGCCGGAACGAACCACGCGGTTTCGGACGGCCGACGGCAGGGTGGTCGAGCGGGAAGTCTGCTTCGCGATTGTGCATACCGGGGGGACGTCGGCGGCGGAGAACGTCGTGTTTGCGGAAGGCACCGACATGGCCCTCCTCGGCGCCCGTACGCTCGAAGGCCTCAACCTCCGCATCGACCTTGTGAAGAAGGAACTCGTCGATGCGGGACCGATGCCCGCCGCCACCGTGGCGGTCGCGGCGTAGCCGGTTGCGCCGCTGGGCGGTTGGGGCGAAGATGGCACACCCCATTCCGCTGCCAAAATGACCCTGCGTTCCATTCGCTCCATTGCCGGAGCTGCCGTCCTCGCGTTCGCTGCCCTCGCCGCATCGGCCAGCGCCCAGACGCCCGCCACATCCGCGCCACCGGTCGCGAAGCTGAGTCCGCGCACCGACACGCTGCACGGCGACATCCTCGTGGACCCGTACCACTGGCTGCGCGACCGCAACAATCCCGAGACCATCGCCTATCTCGAGGCCGAGAACCGGTATACCGAGACGCACCTCGCGCACACAAAATCGTTGCAGGAGCAGCTCTATCGGGAGATGGTGAGCCACATCAAGGAGACCGACCTCTCGGTCCCCGAATTCGTCGACGGTTACTACTACTATTCCCGCACCGTCCAGGGAAAACAGTACTCTATCTTCTGCCGGAAGAAGGGATCGCTCAAGGCCCCCGAAGAAGTCCTCCTTGACGAGAATATTCTCGCGGAGGGCACGCGGTACTTTCGCATCGGCGTGCTCAAGGTGAGTCCGAACCAGAAGCTGCTGGCGTACAACATCGATACGACAGGCGCCGAAGAATTCACGCTCGTCGTGAAGGATCTCTCGACCGGCAAGCTCTACTCTGACCGCGTACCGCGTACGGCATACAGCGTCGAATGGGCCAACGACAATCGGACGCTCTTCTATACGACCTTCGATTCCGCCAAGCGTCCGTACCGGCTGCACCGGCATGCGCTCGGAACGTCCGCGGACCGCGACTCGCTGCTGTATCAGGAGAACGATGTGTTGTTCGACGTCTCGCTCTACAAGACAAAGAGCGACGCGTACCTGATGATGCATCTCGGCAGCTACACCTCTGACGAAGTGCGGTACCTCAATGCGAATACGCCGATGGCAAGGTGGGCGACGGTACACCCGCGGCAGGCCGATCTCGAGTATTCGGTCGATCACCACGGAAACTCGTTCCTGATTCTCACGAACGACGGCGCGACGAACTTCAAGGTGATGGTCGCGCCGGTGGTGAGCCCCTCAAAGAGCACGTGGCAGCCGATCATTGCTCACCGGGACTCGGTAAAGATCGATGGGATCGACGTCTTCCGGTCGCACCTCGTGCTGTACGAGCGCCGCGGTGGCCTGCAGGCCATCGAAGTCATGAACTTCAACGGCGGCGCCCGGCATTACGTCACCTTCCCCGATCCCGTGTACGCCACGCGCCGATCCGGGAATCCGGAGTACGACACTCGGCAGCTGCGCTTCAGCTACACGTCGCTCGTCGCGTCACCATCGGTATTCGATTACGACATGAACTCGAAGCAACGGACGCTCCGGAAACAGCAGGAGGTTCCCGGGGGCTACGACCCGGCGCGGTACGGCTCCGAGCGCGTGTGGGCGCGGGCGAACGACGGTGTGATGGTGCCCGTGTCGCTGGTGTACCGCAAGCCGCTGGTACGAGACGGCAAGCGTCCCCTGCTGCTGTACGCCTACGGTTCGTACGGCGCGAGTACCGACCCCGCGTTCAGCTCCAACCGTATCAGCCTCCTCGATCGTGGCGTCATCTACGCCATCGCGCACATTCGCGGCGGGCAGGAAATGGGACGCGCCTGGTATGACCAGGGCAAGATGATGAACAAGAAGAACACCTTCACGGACTTCATCGCGGCCGGCGAGCACCTGGTGACCAACGGCTATACGTCGAAGGAAAAGCTCGCGATGCAGGGCGGCAGC